>JAYYRS010000391.1:0-8573 GCA_036126975.1 Myxococcota bacterium | reverse complement strand
TCCGCTGACGAAGTCCGCGGAACCGGGCCGGCCCCCCGGGCCGGCCGGCCCGCCCCCCGGACCGAACCGGCCCCATCCGGTGCTGCCGGCCGCGGCGGAGGACGTGCGCACCAATCCGGAGATCCAGGGCCCGGAGGCCAGCGTCTCCGGGCGGATCCCCCTGCTCAACCAGCCACCCAAGGAGGCATTGGTGGGCGACGGAACGCTGTGGATCCGCGGCACCGTTCCAGGGGTGTCGGTGGGCCAGGTCCGATTCCACAGCAGTGAGGAGCCCGGAGGTGCCCTGCAGGTCATCTGTCTCGAGGAGATCATCGACGGCCGGTTCGAGGCAGAGGCGCCGCCGAGCGGGCCCGACGTCTACGTGTCGGTCGTCGCGCTGCCGGACGGCAAGGCCGCCGAGGATCCCCAGCCCTGGGGCGCGCTGGCGTCTCCGCTCGCGCTGGGCGGGGTCGACCACGGGATCGCGGTGGAGATCGGCGATCGCGCCGACTGGACGGCACGGCTCCGGGTGCCGCCGGACCGGATTGTCGGCGTCGGAGACGTGAGCCCCCGATGACCGCACCGCCGCAATCCCGGACACGGGTCCTGCTCCGGACCCTCGTGGTCGTCGGCATCGGTACCTCCGTCCTCGCGCTGACCGGACTGGCGTTGTCACGTTTCTTCACCGATCGGCCCGTCACCGATCTCCTCGCGGAGGTCGAGTGGCACTGGCTGGTCCTCGCGACGCTGTGTGTGCTCCTGGGAACGGGAAGCCACGGGCCGCGCATGCGCCCCCTCCTGCCGCCCCGTCCGGGGGGGCGCCGGCCGGGCGCGGGTGCGTTGGGGTCGCTCTATGTGGCCGCGAGCGTCCTCAACCTCAGCTTTCCCGGTCCCGCAGGAGAGCTGGCCGCCGCCGTCGTCCTGGGCCGGACGCACGGCCAGCATCCGACCGCGGTGCTGGCGGCATCGCTCCACGCGCGCTTCGTTGCGCTCCTGGTCGCCGCCCTGATCACGCTGGCCGCGCTGCCGGTGCTCGACATCCCCGCCGACGTGCGGCCCATTGCATGGGCGGGCGCGGGCGGTCTCGGGATCGGTGGGGCCGTGCTGGGCGGACTGTCGTTCAGGCCGGATGTCCTGCGCGGCCTCTCGCTCCGCACGAACGCCCCCCTCGCGCGCTCGCTGCCGGGCGCGGTGGGTCGCCTGTTCGGAAAGATCCACCAGCAGGTCATGCAGCTCTCGGAGTCGCTGGTTGCGGTGCCCCGGCAGGGGCTGGGGGCCTACCTCTCGGCTGCGGCGTGGAGCCTGGGCTCGCTGCTGACCAGCTTCACCGCGATCCTCTGCGCGGCACAGGCGTTCGGCCTCTCGCCTGACTGGCTTGGGACGTTCGTCACGCTCTGCCTGACACTCATCGCCGCGATCGCCCTGATCCTCCTGCCGGGGGGCCTGGGCTCGTTCGACCTTACGCTGGTCGGCATGCTGGTCGCGTCGGCGGGGCTCACGGCCGAGGAGGCCGGGCTCGTGTTGCTCGGGGTCCGCGTCGCCCAGGTCGCCAGCATTGCTCTGGCGGCGGTGGTGTTCCTCTACTGGGCGAGGCAGCTTCTCTCGGCCGATGTGGTCGCGCAGATGAACGCCGGCAGCCTCGCCGATCCGGACGACGGAGTCGTCGGGTAGCGGTCCGTCCAGCGGGTTCTGCACCAAAGCATCGCGCCGGGCTCAAATCCGCGTCCCGATCGGCCGACGAGGAACATGGGGAATCCGCACGACCCATGCTGTCCATCCGCACGCCAACTGCGCTGCGGTTCGGGCCGGCCCTGTCCACGCGACAGGCCGGTCTGGGCCTCTCGCTCGAACGCCTCTCCTCCGGTCTGCGGATCAACCGGGCGGCAGATGATGCGGCGGGCCTCGGCGTGGCGACGAACCTGGAGACGGCATCGCGATCCGTCAGGGTCGCCCAGCGGAATGTGCGGGATGCGATGTCCGTGGCGGATACGGCAGACGCGGCCTTGCACGAGGTCACCTACCACCTGCAGCGGATGCGGGAGCTTGCGGTCGCGTCTGCCTCCGAGACCTATGACGATGACGAGCGTGCGTTCCTGCACGACGAGTTCGAGGAGCGTCTCGACGAGATCGACCGGATCGCGAACGCGACCGAGGTCCTTGGCACCCGCGTGCTCTCCCCAGGAGCCATCGACATCGTCGTGATGATCGACTCGTCCAGCAGCATGGGCGGGGAGATCCCGGCGCTGCGGACCGAGCTTCCACTGATGCGCCAGACCCTCGAGGCGGAGGGGCTCGACGTCCGGATGGGGCTCGTGCAGGTGACCACGCGGATCGACAGCGTCGATGGCAGCGATGTCATGTCGCCCCTCTCGGCGGGCAACGCGGCGTTCGATGCGGCGCTTTCGACGGTCGCCATGACCGGCGTCGGCGGAATGGACCCCTACAACACCATGCTGGACGTCACGGGCATCGCGCCGATCGAGGGCACCACGACCGAGCCGGACAAGCAGAAGGCCCGGGACGGCGCGACCCAGCGGGTGATCATCTATGCCTCCGACGCCGGCCAGGAGAGCGTGCTCGGCCCGGCCGACGAGGCCAGCGCGGGCGACGCCCTCGCGCGGGCCGGATGGACCGTGCATGCCCTGGTGCGGACCAGCGGCCACGGGACGGAGTTCGACGATCTGGTCGCCGCGACCGGCGGGTCCATGCAGGACATGAACGGTTTCGGGACCAACATGGCGACCATGCTGGACAACGTCGCGGAGGACATCCTGGCCAATGCTCGTCCCATCGAGGGTCTCGAGGTCCAGGCGGGGATCACCAGCGCCAGCACCTCGCGGATCGAGCTCGGCTTTCCCGTCGACGCGACCGTCTACGGTCTGGGCATCGAGGACGAGGACATCTCCACGGTCGCGGGAGCGCAGTCCGCCCTGGGGGCCATCGACGCCGCGCTCGACGCGGTCGCGAGCGGGTTCGCCGAGATCGGGGCGTCACGCAACCGGCTCGACAACGCGGCCAACCTCGCAGGGGACCAGGACGTCGCGCTGCAGGCGGCGCAGTCGCGCATCCGGGACCTGGACTTCGCCTCGGAGACGGCCGAAGCCACGCGGCGCCAGATCCTCCAGCAGTCGGCCACCGCGGCGCTCGCCCAGGCGCAGGGCGTGGAGCGGGATGCCGTCATGATGCTGCTGGCCTGACGCCGCAGCCCCCGGCTCAGAAGGGGTGCTCGGCCAGGATGTAGATTTGGAGCTGCGGTCGCTGTTCCGGCTCGACACTGTACCGCTCCCAGGCGAGTCCGCTGTCCGCGCGCAGGATCAGGAGCTCCTTGATGTTGATCCGGAGCCCGGCTCCGGTCGTCACCCAGGGCTGGAAGTCGGTCTGCCCGTCGAGCGTCCAGGCCTGCGCGGCATCGACGAAGGGCACCAGCTGGAAGCCCAGGTCGACCGTCTTGAGGACGGTCGTGCGCCAGAAACGCCAGCGGACCTCTCCCTGGAGCCCGGCCACGCCGTCGGTCCGGAGCCGCTCCTCGACCAGACCCCGGAGGAAGAAGCGGCCACCCATCGACCCGCGGCGGAGTCCGCCCAGGTAGGAGCGCTGGTAGAAGGGCGGGTCGCCGAACATCCCGTCGGCCATGGCGCGCGCGGCCAGCACGACGCCGTCCCGTGGTGACCACCATCCACGCCACGACGCATGGGCACCCCACCAGTCGCTGGATGAGCCGATCCACGGACCCGACGCGCGGAGCTGGAGATCGATCGCGGAACCATCGAAGGGGTCGATCTCGTTGGTGCGGGTGTCCCGGAATCCGCCCAGTCCGAGCACGCTGAGCAGTCCCCCGTCGACGCCCTCCGGCCGCTCCTCGGCCAGCAGGCTCTGTGGATAGAGACCCACGCGCTGGATCGCGACGATCAGCGTCCCGTAGGCATCCCACGGCGTGTCGGCGATGGGCCGGCGGAGATTGGTGCGGAGGAAGTAGCGGTCCGACTCCCACAGGTAGTAGTCGTCCTCCACGTCCTCCGGCGGGAGCCGGGGCGTGCTGGCGCCAATGCCGAAATAGGGAGCGCGGGACCACGTGAGCATGCGCAGCCAGGCGTCCCAGCGGAGCCGGGTCCCGAAGGCCGCCGGGATGTCCCAGCGCAGGAAGTGGTCCTGGTATCCGCCGGTGGTGGCGTAGGCCTGGGCGCCCACGCTCGCCCGGTAGGGCTCCCGGCCGGTCGGATCCGACCAGACGACCTGGCCGAACCCGCCGAATCCGAGCAGCAGGTTGGAGTCGTACGCCACCAGCGGTGCGGCAATCGCGGCGACCTCGCTCTCTTCGCCGGCTTCAGCGGCGGGCGCCGCCCGGGACAGCCCAGCGGCCAGCAGCAGCCCGGCGCACCCCGCGAGGAACCGGACCGACGCGGCGGACGGGTCGGATGGGGTCCGGATGGAGTCGACGCGACGGTGCTCGGGGGGGTGCAGGGGGCCTCCAGGCCGTGCCCGGGACCATACTGCGTCCCGGACTGCGGGGCCGTCAGTCCGCGCCCAGCATGCCGGCGAGTGTCGTCAGGGCGGCGTACACCACCAGACCGGCCGCGACACCCCCAGCAGCCCAGCCGCCGAGCAGGAGGCTGCTCGCGTCGATGATGGGCGTCACGACCTGCACGTCGGCGCCGAGGGCTGCGGGCACCGCTGCCCGCGCGGTGTGGAATGCGGCGCCCCCCAGGCCGACCGCCATCCCGACCGCGGCGCTGGAGAGGGCCGTGGCCAGGCGCGCGCGGGTGAAGCCCCGGTCGCCCACGCGGCCGGTGATGCTGACCACGACACCGGCGGCCAGGGCGCCCAGGCCGAGGCTCGCGGCGCCGGTGAGGTCCACGCCAAGGCCCCAGGCCGGCTCCGTGATGGCCACCTGGAACCGTGCCCCCTCGAGCGTGTCCACGACGACGCGGCGCGCGACGTGCGTGAGCCCGAAGCCGAGGAGGGCGAAGGCGGGGGCGGACAGGCTGGTTGCGAGAACGGGGTGCACGTTCGCGGTGTATCCGGCCGGACCGCGCGTCGGCACGGACCCGCCGCAGGGCCGGTCCGGCAGCCACCGGATACGGGTACCCATGGCCGACCTCCATGCGCCCACCGCTGCCACCGACGGCGTGCTGCGACCCACCCACCTGCGCGTGGACCTGGACCGCATCGCGGCGAACTACCACGCACTGGTGGCCCATGCGGGGGGGCGGATGGTCATGCCCATCCTCAAGGCGAATGCCTACGGCCATGGGCTCGTGCCCGTGGCCCGCCGCCTGGAGGCGGAGGGCGCGCCCTACCTGGGGGTGGCCTACGTCGAGGAGGGCATCCTGCTGCGCCGGGCGGGGGTCCGGGCGCCCGTGCTCGTGCTCGGGGGAATCCTGGGCGACCAGGTGCCGCTCTTCATCGAGCATGACCTCACGCTGACGGCCTCCAGCGTCGACAAGCTCCGCGCGATCGACGCGGCAGCGGCAGCGATGGGACGCCGCGCCCGGGTGCACCTCAAGGTCGACACGGGGATGGAGCGCATCGGCGTCCACTGGTACAGCGCGGCGGCGCTGGGCGAGGCCGCCCTGGCATCCGAGCACGTCGACATCGAGGGCGCATACTCGCACCTCGCCCGGAGCGATGAGTCGGGCGAGACCTTCACCGCCGAGCAGCTCGCGCGATTCCAGCGGGTGCTCGCGGAGTGGGAGGAGCAGGGGCTCCGGCCCCGGATCCGGCATCTCGCCAACTCCGGCGGACTGCTGCAGCATCCAGAGACGTGGCTCGACATGGTCCGCCCGGGCATCGCGCTGTACGGCGTGCCGCCCGGGCCGGGGTGCGCCCTTCCGCCGGATGTCCGTCCGGCGCTGCGATGGCTCTCGCGGGTCGTCTACTTCAAGGTCGTCCAGCCCGGCAGTCCCGTGAGCTACGGCTCGACCTGGGTCCCGGAGCAGATGACGCGGATCGTGACCGTCCCGGTCGGCTACGGGGACGGCTACTTCCGCGCGATGTCGGGTCGGGCGGAGGTCGTGCTGGGGGGGCGGCGCTATCCCGTGGTCGGGCGGATCTGCATGGACCAGCTCATGGTCGACATCGGGTGGGACAGCGCGTTCAATGGCGACGAGGTCGTGCTCCTTGGCGAGCAGGGCGGCGCATCCGTGGGCGCGGGGGACCTCGCGGCGTGGGCCGGGACCATCCCCTATGAGGTGCTCACCAACATCAACACGCGGGTCCCGCGGGTCTACGTGGGCGCGGTCCCCGACTGACGCCGTTGCGTGGTGTGTGCAAACAGTGTACATGTCTGAACACTGTTCGTGAGGTCGCATGCCCATCGCCCGTCTTCCGCTCTCCTTCGTTGCTCTCCTCGCCAGCGCCGGGGCCGCCCACGCCGTGACCCCCTCGCCGGACGACTCTCCGCTGAACCGCGGGGACCGCCCGGCGCAGGTCCGCCTGCAGGCGGAGGTCGGGGCCCTCGCGGTCGCCAAGCACCGGATCCAGTTCAGCAAGGCCGGGACGATGATCGACTACGTCGAGGAGGGAGGCCAGGACCGGCTCTTCCCCTATGTCCGCCTGGCCGCGGGTCTCGACATCGGCGACCGCAACACCGTGGTCTTCCTGTACCAGCCACTGGACCTGCGGACACGGGAGATCGCAGCCCGGGACCTCGTCGTGGACGGCGAGACCTTCCGGAAGGGCACACCGATGGAGTACCGCTACGGCTTCTCGTTCTGGCGGGCGAGCTGGCTGTACGACGTGCAGGCGGCCCCCAACAAGGAGGTCGCATTCGGCATCGGCATGCAGCTTCGCAACGCGGTCATCGACTTCGGGAGCCAGGACGGCACGCAGTTCCGCAGCGAGCGGGACATCGGACCGGTGCCGCTCTTCAAGTTCCGCTCGCGTCACCCGCTGGGCAAGGGGTTCTGGTTCGGGAGCGAGGTCGACGGGGCCTACGCGCCCATCAAGTACATCAACGGGTCCAACTCGGACGTCGTCGGCAGCCTGCTCGACGCCTCCCTGCGGTCGGGCCTGCAGGTGCGGCCGGGCGTGGACGCGTACCTGAACCTGCGGTACCTCACCGGCGGTGCGGAAGGCACCGGCAACGACACCCGGCCCCCCGGGGACGGCTTCGCAGAGAACTACCTGCACTTCATCGCGCTGTCGCTGGGCTTCGGTCTCCGCTGAGCCCGCGCGTCGGGGGCGCCCGCGGACCGGCCGGGACGGTGGAGCCCCGCGACGGACGCCGCGGGGCACCGGCTCCGCTCAGATCCCGTCGATGATGGCGTTGAGCGTGGCGCTCGGACGCATCGCCGCGGCGGCCCGCGCAGGATCGGGCATGAAGTAGCCGCCGATGTCCATCGCCACGCCCTGGACGCCATTGAGCTCGGAGATCACGGCATCCTCGGCGTCCGCGAGCTGCGCGGCGATCGGGCCGAAGCGCGCGGCCAGCGCGGTGTCGTCCGACTGCTCTGCCAGCGCCTTCGCCCAGTATGCGGCGACGTAGAAGTGCGTCCCGCGGTTGTCGCGCTCGCCGCACTTTCGCGATGGCGCCTTGTTCTGCAGCAGGTACTGGGTGGTGGCCTCGTCGAGGGCCTCGCCGAGCACCCGCGCGCGGGGCTTGTCGTAGCGGTCCGCGAGATGCTGGAGCGACACGGCCAGGGCGAGGAACTCGCCGAGGGAGTCCCACCGCAGGTGGTTCTCCTTCTCGAACTGCTGCACGTGCTTCGGGGCGGAGCCGCCGGCGCCGGGCGCGAACAGCCCGCCGCCGTTCATCAGCGGCACGATAGAGAGCATCTTGGCGGACGTGCCGACCTCGAGGATCGGGAAGAGATCCGTCAGGTAGTCGCGCAGCACGTTCCCCGTCACCGAGATCGTGTCCTTGCCGTCCCGGATGCGCTGGACGGACAGGCGGGTCGCCTCCACGGGAGACAGCACGTGGATCTCGATGCCGTCCGTGTCGAATCCGGGCAGGTACCGGTCCAGCTTCTTGATCAGCTGTGCGTCATGGGCGCGGTCCTGGTTGAGCCAGAAGACCGCCGGGGCCCCGGTGGCCCGGGCGCGCCGCAGGGCGAGGCCGATCCAGTCCCGGACCGGTGCGTCCTTGACCTGGCAGGCCCGCCAGATGTCGCCGACCTCGACCTCGTGCTGCATCAGGACGGTGCCTGCGCCGTCGACCACGCGCATGGTGCCGGCTGTCTCGATCTCGAAGGTCTTGTCATGGGAGCCGTACTCCTCTGCCTTCTGCGCCATCAGCCCCACGTTGGGCACGGAGCCCATGGTCGTCGGGTCGTAGGCGCCGTGGGCCTTGCAGTCCTCCACGACCACCGAGTAGACGCCAGCGTAGCTGCTGTCCGGGATGACGGCCTTGGTGTCCTGGACGTCGCCGTTCGCGTCCCAGAGCTGCCCACCGTTGCGGATCATCGCGGGCATCGAGGCGTCGATGATGACGTCGCTCGGCACGTGCAGGTTCGTGATGCCCTTGTGCGAGTCGACGTAGGCGAGCGACGGCTGCTTGCACATGCACTTGGCAAAGGCGGACTCGACCTCCTCCTTGAGCGGCGAGGGCATCGTGGCAATCTTCTCGTACACGGAGCCGAGGCCGTTGTTCGGGTTGG
>JAYYRS010000390.1:0-3531 GCA_036126975.1 Myxococcota bacterium | reverse complement strand
GAGCTGCGCTACGACCGTCCAATCCGGAGGCGCGCCGACTTCCTGGAGGTCGGGGCCTGGCCGACCGTTGGATTCGCGGCCCTCGAGGCCTCCGTCACCATTCTCCAGCACCTGGGCGTCGACACCATCTCCCACCACATCCAGTCATGGCATGACGCACTCGAGCCCGCCCTGGTCGCACGTGGATTCGAAAGTCTGCGCACTCCCGCTCCCGCCGGTCGCTCCGGACTGCTGTGCGTGCGACCACCGGAACACCTTGCCCACGGCGCGCTCCATGCCGGCCTGGAATCGCGGGGGATTGCATGTGCCAATCCAGATGCCCACCTTCGTTTCTCCCCCCACTGGCCGAACCACCTCTCTGAAGTCCCTCTCGTGCTGGATGCTCTGGATGCAACCATCGAAGAGCTTTCGTAGTACTGAACCGATCGGCCCAGGCCGGCCTCCACCCCGGAACGGAACAGGCATGCGGTACCCCCTCGCGCTGCACCGCGTCTCGGCGATGGCATTGCTCGGCGCCGTCACACTGCCCGCCTGCAAGGCCGACTGCCCTCCGGGGTCATCGCTCCGGGGGGATGGCCTCTGTCATCTGGACCGAGGAACGAGCGCGACGGGGTCGGGCGCGCCCCAGGCGGAACCGGGAGGCGGAGCCGACAGCGGCACCGGCGTGGGGTCCGGGGGCAATGAAGACAGCGGGGTGGGTGGAACCGGTGAGGGCACGGACGGCGGGATGGAGGACATCACGTGGCGCGCGCTGCCCGCCACCTGCACGCCGTCCGTGCAGCTGGGCCCCGATCCGGTTCGTCGCACATCCAGCCTGTTCATCCAGGACGAAGTCTTCGCAGAGCTGATCGATATCGAGGTCGACATCGCGCGGGGAGAGCTCTGGGCGGCGGGCCAGGGCGGCCTGGTGGGCATCGATGTATCGGACCCGCTCGAACCGACCTACCTCGCCGCGGTGGCTCCGTTCGACTGGTTCCGGCGCGCCTACAAGATGCACCTGGGGCCCTACCCCGCCCTGTATGGAACCCACCGCGACCAGGGGCTGGTCGCATACGACCGGACGGACCCCTCACGCCCGGTCGAACGCACCTGGGTGCGCACGACCAATCTCTCGGGCATGGCACACACGGATGACCGGCTCTACGTGGCCGGCCACAGCGGGTACCTCCACACCTACGACATCTCCGACCCGCTGGCACCCGTGCTGCTGGCGACCACCTCGGGTCTGGGCAACGGCTGGGTGCCGCTCATCCGCGGGGACCACCTGTATGTCGCGGACAACAGCCTCGGCGTCGTCGTGTTCGACCGGTCGAATCCTGACGCTCCCCGCCACCTGGGACAGGTGGGAACGGCAGGAGGTGCGCAGGACCTCGCGCTCTCTGACGATGGCTCGACACTCTATGCCGCGGTGGGCGGCGCTGGCGTGGAGGCGTTCTCGCTCGAAGACCCGGCCTCCCCGGCTTCCATTTCTCGGATCGACCTCAGCTACTCGGCCATCGCCGTCTCGGCAGACGGCGACACGCTGTGGGCGGCGACCCAGCAGGACATCGTTGCCATCGACATCCGGGATCCCCGCGCCCCCGTCCTGCTCAACACCGATGAGACCCGGCAGTGGGCCATGTCGGTGGATGCCGACGGCGGCCGCGCCTACGTCGCAGACTGGGGATTTGCATCCGTCTACGCCGCTGATCTCGACGCAGCGGCACCGGATCTGGACCCTTCCACCACCGAGGTGCACGTCGATGCAGCCGGCGGCACGGCGACCCTGTGGCTCACCAACCTCGGCAATGACGACCTCGCCCTGCTCGGGGCGACCTCCAGCGCCCAGGGACTCACCGCAGCGGTCAGCGCAGAGACCGTCGCGCCGGGGAGTCGCGCTTGGATGCGGGTCCAATGGGCGGGGGGGGGAGCGACCCTGGATGCCGAGATCTGCCTCGCGACCAACGACCCGGACGAGCCCCAGCAGCGCATATCGGTCCGAAGTGGCGGCAGTGCAGGGCAACACCTCGGGCTTGCCGCACCCGACTTCGCGCTTCGCGGGCTCGACGGCCAGGTCCATCGCTTGTCCGAGCAGATCGGGCACCCCGTCGTCCTGGTCTACTTCGCGACCTGGTGACCCGTATGTCCGTCCGAGGTCTCGGACATCGAACACAGCATGTGGCGAACGTACCGGGAGCGGGGGGTCCGGGTATGGGGCATCACGAGCCGGGAGGATGCATCTGTCGTCCAGAACTTCGTCGACCAGTACGGGATCACCTTTCCCGTCCTTCTCGATGCAGATGGGAGCGTCGGCCGGGACTACCGGCAGGACCCGGCCTTCCCGAGCGCTGCATACCCGCAGGACTGGGTCATCGGGACGGATGGCCGGGTGGCCTACGTGAACAATGGCTTTGAGCTCGATGCCATGCAGACGGCCATCGAAAACGAGCTGGAGACGGTGCCCTGATTCCCGCCCACCGAACCCACCGTGCGGTTCAGCCCGCGACTCCGCGGATGAAATCGACGATGCTCGTGACCACGCCCATCAGACCTTCCCCCGCCACCAGACCTGACGCGACGGCAAAACTCAGCTTCTTGGCTGAACCTGCATTGACTCGCTTCCAGAGGACCAGCACCATCGAGCCGAGGAACATGGCGACCGCGTAGTAGGCCGGCACGATGAACGCGATGCCGAATGCCAGTCCACTGGGGAGGAAACCGCGAAGAGCCTTGGGCCCGGACTTGTTCAACACGGCGAGCACCGCGCCGAACACGAGTCCCGCGACGACCGCTTGCGGGGCCATGACCGGAAGCGCGTCGAACCCCTGGCTCAGCAGCTCGGCCATGGCCTTCCATGCGTGCGCGGCAGGTGCGGGGAAGTCGCCTTCCAGATCTCCGATGTCGTGGACGGTGTCGAAGAGCTTGTAGATCGGGATGCAGAAGACCACGCCCGCGCCGATGCCGACGAGCTGCGCGATGAACTGCTTCCGAGGAGAGGCCCCGAGCAGGTGGCCCGTCTTGAGGTCCTGCATCATGTCGCCGGCCTGGCTTGCACCCGCGCCGGTGATGGCAGCCGCCATGAGATTCGTCGAGATGCTGCCCGGCGCGATGGCCCCGTACACGAGCTGGGTGACCTTGCCCATGCCGCCGATCGGATTGATGTCGGTCTCTCCCGTGGAGCGCACTGCGATCATCGCGAGGATGCTCGACAGACCGATCGCGAGGATGCTGAAGTGCGGCGGAATTCCGAAAACCAGCCAGGCGATGGCCGTCGTCGCGAGGCTGGCCAGCACGAGACCGCCGATCCACCATGCATTCGGGATCCCCTCAGCGGTATCCGCCACGCTGTCATGCTTCTTCCCAAAGCTCATGAACGTATTGAGGATCGTCCGCCAGGACAGCGCGAGGCTCGTCAGGGCATCGGCGACCATGATCGCAACGCCCGGCCAGAGCAACCACCCCCGCGGGCCGTCGGCGTACGACATGATCTCGCCGGGCGCCCAACCCCTGGACTGGGCGACCGGACCCAGGACAGCCCAGCTGGCAACGGCG
>JAYYRS010000389.1:0-4151 GCA_036126975.1 Myxococcota bacterium | reverse complement strand
CGGCCACGCCCCGGCCTCCCGCACCGACGCCTCGTCCGATACAGTGGCCTTCCCCATTGGGAGGTGTGGCATGAGCGTCACGATGGACAAATCCATCGCCGTCCCCGTCGAGGTCGTCTGCACCTCGGGCGAGGTCCCTTTCGTCGCCGAGGGGCGCATCAGCCGGTTCTCCGGTGGTACCTACACCATCGACCTCGATCGGGATGCGACGCGACTCGAACCCGGGAACGCGGCGATCCTGAACTTCCTCGACGGCGCCACGCCGCGGGTGATCGCTCGGATCACGGAAGTCCGGGGCAACAACCTCACGTGTACCCAGCAGAAGGTCCGTGAGCGCGAGAAACGAGCATTTCCCCGCCTTCACGGCGGACTCCCGGTTCGGTATCGGGTCATCGGCGCAGGTCCCCACGCGGATGCCATGCTTGGCGACTGGGTCTCCGGCGACGAGCGCCTCGCCGAAGAGGGAGAGTGGCACAGACCCGACGAGTTCATGAACTTCAGCGTCACCGGCCTCCGCTTCGAAGCCCCCGACATCGCGAACGAGGGCGACGCATTGCTCCTGGAGCTCGGCGTCCGTGGCCGCAAGGAGCGCTGGCGCTGCGGGGCCCGGGTCGTCCGGATATTCGACATCCCTCCGGATGAGCGAGACCCGGAGACCGGGTTCCGACACCGCCTGGCCGTACGTTTCGAGAACATCCCCGAGTCGGCGCAGCAGGCGCTCTCGGAGATGACCCTGGACATCCAGGAAGCGCTGCTCTGACGCGTCACCCAACCGGCGACAGGCCCCCTCGCCGTGTCGCGAGCCGTGTCGCCCATGCGAGGCCTGCAGCGGACCCCAGGCGGCCGGCTCCCTCCATTCAGCCCTGCAGCGCACGCTGGACGAGCTTCTTGGCGAGACCGCCATCGACGTCCCCACGGTGGGCCTTCATGAGTGCGCCCATGACCCGTCCCATGTCGCGCATCGAACTGGCGCCTGTACTGGCCACCGCCTCGTCCACCCACGCCTGGGTCTGTTCCTCATCTGCGAGCTGCGGCAGAAAGGTCTCGATGACCTGCAGCTCGGCAGCCTCGGCATCGGCGAGGTCCTGTCGTCCCGCGCCTTCGTAGGTCTCCAGGCTGTCCCGGCGCTGCTTGCCCAGGCGCCGCAAGGTCGCGATGGCAGCATCGTCTGGGAGTGTGTCCCGCCCGTCCTTCTTCATCTCCTCGATGAATGCCGCACGGATGCCCCGGAGTGCACGAAGCCGGTCCGCCTCCCGCGCACGCATGGCCGCCTTCATCTGGTTCGTCACGTCATCGATGATGGCCACGGAGGCCTCCTTGATCGGGTTTCGCGGGCCATCAGCCCGCAGTGATGCTGACATCCTCGACCCGCAGCGCAGGCCAGGCTCGCGAACCGTAGTGCAGAAGGGCACTGTCGGCCCGTGCCGATACGTTCCGCAGGCAGGTCCAGAGGTTCCCGGCGATGGTGGTCTCGTGAATGGGCCTTCGCTCGCCGTCCCGGACAAGGAATCCACCCTTGACCACACCGGAGAAATCTCCGCTCACCGGGTCCGTCGTGCCCGAGAACCGGGTGACGATGACGCCACGGTCCATGTTCTCGAGTGCTGCCCGAGAGACATCTCCCGTTCCAAGCGCGAGCGCGGCGGGTCCGACACGGGGGAGCGCGGTCGCGCCGCCCTGGGCATGGCCCGTGCTCTCGACGCCTGCTGCCCGCGCCTCCCGGCCATCATAGAGAAACGCCTTGAGTATCCCATCCTCGACCAGCAGGAGCGCCGTGCGAGGCTGCCCTTCCCGGTCAAACGGGCACTGCGGATAGCCCTCCAGTCCGGCCCCTCCCTCCAGCAGGGTGAAACCCGGCGCTGCGATTCGCTCTCCGATTTTATCCGCCAGCGCGCTGCGGCCCTGGCGGACGGCATCGCCGCCGAGGTTGCGCATGAGGGGCCCGATCAGTACGGACTCCACGGCCTCGGGCGGGAGCACGATCGGTCCCCGGAAGCTCTCTCCCGCCGTCGCACCCAATGCGCCGGTCGCGCCCTCGACGAACCGACCGAACGCCGTCTCGAGTCTGGGCCGAAGGTCCTCCAGTCGCCGGACAGCATCGCCGTCATACGCAAAGCTTCCTACGGCGCCACCATCCACCGCCATGCCAAACATGTGCCCACTGCCCGCGGCAGAGGCCCACGATGCGCGCACGCCCGCCGAGGACGCGACCGCACGAACCGTGTGCGCCACGGACACACCGCCGGTGTCGATGGTGATGCGGGGATCCCGCCCGCGCGTCCACTGCAGCAGGTCCACCGCCATCTCCGCGAGGACACCCGGATCCAGGGCAACCAGCGCCTCGTCCACTGCGTCGGGATGGTGGGCCACCGGCCGCGGAGCGGGCAGACCGGCGTCAGGGTCCGGCGGCGAAGCCCGGGCCACTGCGACGGCATCCCGCGCGGTCTCCACCACGGCGCCCGGGTCGTTCGCGGTCGCAAATCCGAGCCGCCCTCCCAGGAACACGCGCACCCCGAACTGGACCTCATCGGACACACGCACCTGGTCCAGATCATTCTTCTGGAGGGATACCTCGACCTCTGCAGATGACTCTGCGTAGACCTCTGCCTCGTCTGCGCCCGCGCTGCGCGCAGCCTGCACGCCCCGCTCACACAGGGAAAGCAGCGCTGCATGGTCCATGCGCGAGCGGATGCCGCGCGTATCCAACGTCGCCATGTGCCGTCTCCTCAGGTCTGTTCGCCGCCGAGAATCGCCCGACAACGGATGTAGGGCCCTCCGGCATCCACCTTGGCTGGCTGGCCCTTCCCGCAATGTCCCGAGCCGAGATCCCAGCGAAACTCCGCGCTCACTGCATCCACGCTGCGGAGGACGTCGAAGGCGTTTCCGGTCACGGTGACGCCCTTGACCAGCTCGCCGAGCCGGCCGCCTCGGATGCGCCGAGCCGTCGTGACGCCAAACATGAACTCCGCCGTGGCATCCGCCTGCCCATTGCGGGGGCCGTCGAGCAGATAGCCGTCCTCGGTACCCGCAATCATCTCTTCGAGGCTGCTTTCGCCGGGCTCGATGTAGGTGTTCCGCATGCGGATGAGAGGCTGGTCCGCGTACTCCCACGCCCGCGCGCTCCCGGTGGGCGCGACACCCATGGCCGCGGCGCTCTCGCGGTTGTGGAGATACGACGTCAGGACGCCATCCTTGATCACGACGGTGCGGCCTGCGACCACGCCCTCGTCATCGACGGGCAGGGTCCCGCCGGCACCCGCGGCATACTCGCTTCGGCCCGAGTCGCACAACGTCACGAGCTCGCTGGCCACCTGGTGTCCGAGCTTGCCGCGCGCGACGGAGCCGGACTGCACGAAGTCTGCCTCCACCGTATGACCGATGGCCTCGTGCACCATCAACCCCACGATGCTGGGGGCCATGATGACCGTCGTCCGGCCACCCTCGGGCGCCTTGGCGTCCAGCAGATCCACTGCCGTGCGGGCGGCCTTCTCCGCCAGGCGTTCCGGCGCAGTCCGAAACAGGCAGTCCCATCCGCCGGTCACACCCACCGACTCCGACACCTGGCTGAGCTGACCGTCTCGCTCTGCGACCGCGGCGACACGAAGCTCGGGGCGGACGAGACTGAAGGAGACGTCGGCGCCATCGCTCGTGACGATGGCCTTCTGCTCGAAGATCTCGCTGTAGGAACCCGACGCCGACGTCACCCGCATCGACGCCGCCCGCGCGCAGGCCTCGATCTCCATGGCCAGTGCGACCCGCTGCTCCAGCCCCATGGCACGAACGCGGTCGACACCCTCACCGACGAAATCCCCCGTCGCGAGGGCGACGGGAGGCAACGACCCGATCCGCTCGCGGCGCAGCCCCGCACTGGCCCGTGCCGCCGCCCGGGCGCGTCCGATGGCCTCGGTGACCGCGGCGATGCTGGGTTCCCCTGTGGACGCGAACCCCCAGGTCCCATCCACCAGGACACGAACCCCCACGCCCCCGCGGCGCCGCACACCACTCCGCTCGAGTCTCCCCTTCTCGACGGCAATCGACCGGAAGGTCTTGTCATGCCAGCGCAGCTCGACGAATCCGCCCCCGCCGGCCCGCTGCAGTGCATCCTTCAGCATCGCCCTCATGGCACCTCCACTGGGGTGAGACCCTATCGC
>JAYYRS010000388.1:0-2769 GCA_036126975.1 Myxococcota bacterium | reverse complement strand
CGGCCGGGGTGCAGGGCGATGGCGAGCGGCTGGGAAGGGTCCGCAGGTCCCAACGACAGGTCGAGGCCCAGGGTTGTCGCAATTTCCGCCAGGATACCCTTCAGGAAGTAGACGTCGGCGGGCCGGGACCGGTCCGCCCATGCCCGGGAACGGTCGCGGCCGGAGGCAATGGCCCAGAGGAGTGGGCGCTCGGTGCAGGGCGGGGTCGCCTTGTCGAGGGGCGTGGTGCGGTCCTGGTCCACCCGGGGGTGGAACGTTCGCGTCCACTCGTAGAGCTTCACGTCCTCTGTCTTGTTGCGAAGGTTCCCCTGTACTGCGAGGATCGCCTGTCCCAAGGCATTGTTCTTCAGCAGCGAATAGTCTCGGTCGAGCGCGTTCAGGGTCTCGACATGCCGGGACAGGGCGTGACCTTCCGCGGGGACATCCAGCAGGGCGGGGACGCCTCGCCCGTGGAATCCATCGGTGAAGACCTCGTAGAACCCGGCGCCGAGCAGCACTTCCTCGGTCGCCTGCTTGCGAAGCTCCGCTTCGCTGGGGAGTGCTCCGCGGGACACGAGGGGCAGGGTGACGGGTGTGTCGTTGTAGCCGATCGCCTTCGCGAGTTCTTCGTACAGATCGGCCGTGAAGCTGACATCCCACAGCCGCCAGGTTGGAACGCGGAACTGCGGTCGGCCCGCCGCGTCGGAGCCGGTGAGCGCGAAGCCCTGCCGACCGAGCAGGTCCTGGACCCGCGCGAGGTCGAGGTCCACACCCAGGTAGGTCGAGGCCGCTGCGGGATTGCAGGCGATGGTGCGGCCCGGGTCGGTCCAGGAGCCCATGACGCCGGTGTTGCCGGACCGTTGCCAGCCGCCGTGGGCCTCGAGCAGCTGGACGACACGACCTGCGCCCATGAGGGGCCTGGCGGGGTCGGATCCGCGTTCGAATCGTGCGGTGGAGTCGGTGTGGATGCCCAGTGCGCGGCTCGCAACCCGGACCTTGACCGGGTCGAAACACGCACTCTCCAGGACGATCCGGGTCGTCTCCGCCGTCGCCTTCGAGTCCTCACAGCCGATCACGCCTGCGATGGCAAGGATCTTCGAACGGTCGGCAATCACCATCGTGCCCTCGGGCACGTCGACGGGGCCGTCGCGGAACAGCGGCCACGCCTGCTCGCCGGCGGTCGACAGACGAACGACGATCGCACCATCGATCTTGTCCGCGTCGAAAACGTGTGTGGGCTGTCCGATCTCCACATTGGAGAGGTTGGTGGCATCGACGGGTGCCGTCAGGCTGTGGATGCCTGCGGCGTCGAGCGGTGCGAGGACGGCGGGAGGAAGGCGCCCCGCCGTCCCGCGGCGCTCCAGCAGCGTGGCCGTGTACAGGAGGCAGTGTTCGGTCTCCAGGACGACCTCGATGGGACTGTCGCCGACCGTGAGTGATGTGCTCTCTGGCAGTCTGACAGCGCCTCCGGTGCGGGCTGCAACCTCTCGGGCGATGCCGTCGTAGGCGTAGTGATCGCCCCGATTCGCGAGAAGCTCTACGGTCAGACCACCGCTGCCATCTGCCCGCTTCACTTCGATCCCGACATCGTCCAGCAGGTCCCGGACGGCGCGGTCGGATTCGGGCAGGTCGGTGTAGCGGCGCAGGACGGAGATCGAGATCTTCATGCTGCGCCTCCCGCATCGGAGCCGCGGTGCAGCGCCGCGAACACGCGCCGGTCCTGTTCGTAGAGGCTCTTGACCTTTCCTACGCCGGTCCATTGCGCTGCCATCCGGGTCGTGCCGAGCCCGAAGGCGATGCCACTCACCTCGTCAGGGTCGTAGCCGAACTCCATGAGCATCTTCGGGTGGATCATCCCGCTGCCAAGAATCGTCACCCATCCTGCGGCGTGGCATGCCTCGCAGGGTGCACCATCCACCACGGTGGTGCCGTTGCAGGCGCCGCACTGGATGTCGACGCCGACACTCGGCTCGGTGTAGGGGTAGAACTTGGGCTTGAAGCGCACGGGGCGATCGCCGAAGAGCTCCTTGGCAATGAATGCCAGCACACCCTTCAGGTCGCCGAAGGTCAGGCCCTTGTCGACCCAGATCCCCTCGAACTGATGGAACATGGCGAGGTGGGTCGCGTCGACCGCCTCGTTCCGGTACACGCGGCCCATCGAGCAGACCCGGACCGGCAGCGCGGGGGTGGACTCGAGCACCCGTGCCTGCACGGTGGTGGTGTGGGAGCGGAGCAGGTAGCGCCCGTCGACCCAGAACGTGTCCTGCATGTCGCGGGCGGGATGATGCTTGGGGATGTTGAGTGCGTCGAAGTTGTAGTAGGGGTGCTCCACCTCCGGTCCTTCGACGAGCTGGAATCCCAGCAGCCGCATGACATCCATGCACCGGTTCTCGACCACGGTGAGCGGGTGGCGTTGGCCGCGTGGCGCAGCCAGGCCGGGCAGCGTGAGGTCCTGCCACTCGGCATCCAGCTGGGCCGTGAGCGCTCGGGCCTCGATGGCCGCTGCGGCGTCAGCCAACTCCGCCTCGACCTCCTTCTGGGCGAGATTCACGGCCTGCGCGACCCGGGGACGGTCTGCAGGGTCGACGTGGCGCAGCCCCTTCAGGGCGGCCTTCAATGCAGACTTCTTTCCGGTGTAGGCACGCCGGACCGTGTCGAGCGCGCTCGCATCCCCAGCGGCGGCCAGTTCGGCCCTGAACGAGGCGAGGATGCCCTCGACGTCGGGAGTCTCTGCCATGACTGCTCCTGTGCCGGACGGGGCGCCGGCAGAGCGGCGGGCGTAACACGCGG
>JAYYRS010000387.1:0-10520 GCA_036126975.1 Myxococcota bacterium | reverse complement strand
TCGTGACGATGCCGTCGCGATCATTGGGCTGGGATGCCGCCTTCCGGGGGCCCAGTCCGTCTCGGAGTACTGGGACAACATCCTGTCGGGGCGCTCTGCCATCACCGAGGTTCCGGTCGAACGCTGGGACCCTGCCCTGTTCTGGGACCCGGACCCGGCCGCCCCGGACAAGACCTACGCGAAGATCGGAGGGTTCCTGACCGGTTTCTCGTTCAACCCCCGTCGCTTCCGGATCCCCCCCGCGGTCGCGAAGCACCTCGCCCAGGTGCCGCAGACGACGCTCGAGAGCTGCTACGACGCCCTCGCCGATGCCGGCTACCGCCCCACCCCGAGAGACAAGCAGGGTCGGGACTTCGATCGCGGCCGGACTGCCGTGATCCTGGGCAATTCCATGGGGGGGGAGGTCGGGGACGACTACACCGTCCGCGTGCGCTTCCCCGAGTTCCGGGCTGCGCTCGAGCAGGTGCCAGGATTTGCGGCGCTTCCAAGTGACGCGCAGTCGAGCATCCTCGCGGGCTTCGAGCAGGCCGTGAAGCAGGACCTGCCGACGATCACCGAGGACTCGATGCCCGGCGAGCTCTCGAATGTCGTGGCCGGTCGGGTCGCCAATGCCTTCGACCTGACGGGTGCGAACTTCACCGTGGACGCTGCGTGTGCAAGTTCAATGGCGGCAGTGCAGACGGCCGTCAAGGGTCTGATCGACGGGGAGTTCGACCTCGCCCTCACCGGTGGAGCAGACCGGACCATGGGGGTGGAGACCTACACGAAGTTCTGCAAGATCGGTGCGCTTTCATCCGACCATTCTGCGCCCTTCGACGCCTCTGCGAACGGCTTCGTGATGGGGGAAGGTGCGGGCATCCTCCTCTTGAAGCGCGTGTCCGACGCCGAGCGGGATGGTGACAGGATCTACGCGGTGATCAAGGGCATCGGCGCGAGCTCGGATGGTCGGGGCAAGGGCATCACTGCGCCCAATCCCCGAGGGCAGAAGCTCGCGCTGGAGCGGGCGTACGAACAGGCGGGATTCCGCCCGGCTGATGTCGACCTGGTCGAATGCCACGGGACCAGCACCGTGGTCGGGGACAAGGTCGAGGTCGAGTGCCTGTCTGCCGCCATGGGTCGAGGCAACCGCGCAGGTCGTGGCCCCGTGCGCATCGGGTCGGTCAAGTCGAACATCGGGCACCTCAAGAGTGCCGCGGGCGCTGCGGCACTCATCAAGGCTTCCCTGTCCGTGCATGAAGGGGTCTTCCCGCCGTCGATGAACTTCCGGACGGCGCGCCCGGATGTTCCGTTCGACGCGGTTCCGCTGCAGGTGCAGACCACCCGGGAAGCCTGGAAGACCAGCGGACCTCGGCGCGCGGGGGTCTCTGCATTTGGATTCGGCGGCACCAACTTCCACGTGGTCCTCGAACAGCATGGCGTGGCGGCGCCCGCGGTGCCTGCGATCGCGCCGGTTTCCGCCGCGCCGGCTGTGCCCATCGTGTCCGCTCCGGTTCCGGAGGGGGTGTGGGCGGTGTCCGCTCGCGATCGTTCCGAACTGATCACGCTGCTGGAGCAGGGCGTACCGGAGGGGCGGCCCTTCGAGCCGGGAGCGCCGGTGCGGCTGGCCGCTGCTTCAGGGTCCACGGAGGAGCGCGCAGCCCAGGTCAAACGTGTCCTGCGCGTCTTGTCGAAGGACCAGCCGCCCGAGCTGCTCCGGAGCCGCGGAATCTTCCTGGAGGAGGAACCGTGCGACGGCAAGCTGGCGTTCCTCTTCACCGGGCAGGGAAGCCAGTACATCGACATGGGACTGGACCTCGCCGAGAAGTACCCCATCGTCGCTGCGACCTTCGAGGAGGCGAACCGGGTGATGATGGCCGAGCTTGGTCGTCCGTTGACGGACTTCATCCGTCGGGACCCGGACATGGACGAGGCGGCGCAGTTCGAGGCGTTGCGGGCCACCGAGATCTCCCAGCCTGCAGTCCTCACGGTCGACATCGGCATCATGCGCCTGCTGTCGGCCTACGGTGTCCGTCCTGACATGGTCGCGGGGCACTCGCTGGGGGAGTACGCCGCTGCAGTTGCGGCCGGAATGATGAGCTTCGAGCATGCCCTGCTGGCCGTGTCCGCCCGTGGGCGCGAGATGGCCGCCGTGAAGATCGACGACCCTGGACGCATGGCGGGCATTGCCGCCCCGGTCGAGAAGGTCCAGGGCGTCCTCGCGGAGATCCCCGGCTACGTGGTCTGTGCCAACAAGAACTGCCCGACGCAGACCGTGATCGCGGGTGAGTCCGACGCGGTGGAGGCGGCCATTGAGGCATTCCGGAGTCGCGGGATCACCGTCTACCCGCTGCCCGTCAGCCATGCCTTCCACAGTCGGATCGTCGCGCCGGCCAGTGCGCCCCTGCGAAAGGTCCTCGAGCGGCTGGACGTACGGCCGCCGATCCGGCCCGTGACAACCAACGTGACCAGCGCCTGGTACCCGTCCGATGGGGATGTCCGGACGGAGGTCATCGACATCCTCGCCAAGCAGGTTGCAAGCCCCGTCGAGTGGATCGCCCAGATGGAGCGCATGTACGGCGACGGCGCCCGGGTCTTCGTCGAATGTGGACCGAAGCGGGCACTGGCGGGATTCGCAGCCAGCATCCTCAAGCGTCGCCCCCATCGCGCCTTGTACACGAACCACCCCAAGCGCGGTGGGCTCCAGAGCTTCCATGACGCGCTGGCGGCGATGCTCGTCCTCGGGTTCCCGGTCGCGGCGTCCCCGGAATCCGAGACCGATCTGTTCGCGGAGCTCATCGAGCGGCGCTCGCGGTCCGTGGACATGGCCAGCTGGCGGGCGCCCGGCACGGCGTCCCTCGAGTCGGTGAGCGGCCAGGCAAGCGACTTCGTCGTGCAGCAGGTGTTGCGGATCGCAGCGGACCTCACCGGCTACGCGCCGGAGGAGCTGTCGCTTGCCGATGAACTCGAGGCCGACCTCGGGGTGGACACCGTGAAGCAGGCAGAGCTGGTCGCGATCGTCCGCGACCACTTCCGGCTGGAGCATGACCCCGGTTTCCGGATGAGCGATCACCGTACGCTCGGCGACCTCGCGAACTACGCTGCGCGGCGGCTCGGCAGCTTCCGCTCTGCAGCAGCCCCCGTGCCCCGTGCCCGCGCAACGGCATCCTCCGCCGCACCGCGCCGGGTGCGTCCGGCCGCGCACCGGGCCTCCCGCGCGATCCCGACGAGCCCGGCGGTCCCAGACGGACTCCCTGCAGACGCGCTGCAGGCCATGGTGCAGGGAGCCGTCCAGGCCGGGCTCGCAGGTGGTGAGGCGGATGCAGTGGCCGCAGCGGTGGCCCCGGCTCTCCAGTCCCTCGTGGCATCGCTGGTCGCTGCGGTGGAGGCTGCGCGACCCGCCTCTCCGGCCTCCCCCCCGACCTCGCCTGCGCGCGATCCAGAGCCATCCATCGTGCACAGTGGACCGTCCGTCGATGTCGTCGCCACGGGTGTCTCGGTTGGGCTGCCGGGTGGTGAGGAGGTGTTCGCAGCGGACAACCTCACCCGGATCCTCCAGGGCGAGAACCGGATCGGACACATCGACCCTGACCTGCAGGACCGCATCCTGGGCAAGAACATCACCCGGCTGCACAAGGACCCGCGGACCGGACAGGGTACGTTCCACCCGGTCACCGAACGGGAGCAGGTGCTCCAGCTTGCCGGCAGGAAGGCGGCGTTCGACCTGTCGGAATGGGGGGTCGACCCCGGACTCCAGCGTGCGATCGACGTGACGACCAAGCTCGCCATCGCGGCCAGTCTGGAAGCCCTGCGTGACGCGGGGATCCCCCTGGTCCGCCGATTCCGGCAGACCGCGAGCGGCAAACAGGTTCCCGCTGGCTGGGGGCTCCCCGATGCGCTGCGCGACAGCACCGGCATCATCTTCGCGAGCGCATTTCCCGGCTACACGAACCTGCTCGATCACGTGGCGGCGAATGGCGACGACGGGGAGGGACGCTTCGACCGGCGCTTCCTGTTCCAGATCCTCAGCATGGGCCACTCGCAGCTTGCGCAGTTCATCGGAGCACGGGGACCGAACACACAGATCAACGCGGCGTGTGCCTCATCGACGCAAGCCATCTGCCTTGCCAGCGATTGGATCCGGGCCGGCCGCTGCGAGCGGGTGATCGTCGTCGGTGCAGACGACGTCACGAATGACCGGATGATCGAGTGGATCGGCGCCGGATTCCTCGTGTCGGGTGCAGCCACCACGGCCCGAGAGGTCGAAGACGGAGCGCTGCCGTTCGACAAGCGACGCAACGGGATGATCATGGGGATGGGCGCCGTGGGCGTCGTGGTCGAGCGTGCGGACGCCGCAAGGGACCGTGGCGTGACGCCCCTCGCGCGGCTCCTTGCCACCCGCATCGCGAACTCGGCCTTCCACGGCTCGCGTCTCGATCGCGACCACATCGCTGCGCAGGTCGATGGATTCATCGGGGACGCCACACGAGAAGCGGGTGTGGAGCGGTCCGCCTTCGCGAAGAAGGCGCTGTTCATGTCGCACGAGACCTACACCCCCGCGCGAGGGGGCTCTGCGGCTGCCGAGATCGACAGCCTGCGGCAGGCGTTCGGACCCGCGGCACGCGACATCGTCATCGCGAATACCAAGGGATTCACCGGGCATGCAATGGGCGCCGGGATCGAGGATGCCGTCGCGCTGGAAGCGCTCGTGCGCGGTGTTGTTCCGCCGGTGCCCAACCTGCAGGAACCGGACCCCGAGCTCGGAGATCTGACCCTCTCCGCCGGGGGCAGCTACGACGTCCGATACGCGATCCGGCTCGCTGCCGGTTTTGGCTCTCAGCTCGCGCTGACCGCTTGGGAAAAGGTCGCCGACGATGCGGATGCGCGGATCGATGCGGTGGCCCAGGCTGCGTGGCTGCGAAAAGCCACGGGCTACGCGCACCCGGGACTCGTGATCGAGGACCGCACATTGCGGGTGATTGCCGAGGAGCCGCCTGCGGCAACAGCGCCTGTCGCGGCCCCGACAGCCGTACCTGCAGGCGACCTGCTCGCAGCCGTGACCGCGCTGATCGCAGCCCGGACCGGGTATGGCGCGGATGAGCTGGAGGCCGACTTCGAGCTCGAGGCCGACCTGGGAATCGACACCGTGAAACAGGCGGAGATCCTCGGTGAGCTGCGGGAACAGTTTGGCGTCTCACCCGACATCGAAGTGACCCTCGCGGACACGCCGACGATCGCAGGTCTGGCTGCGTGGCTCGCCGAGCATTCCAGCGGTGGCGGATCGGCCTCGCGTCCGGCTGCTCCGGTGGAATCCGGACCCGGTCCAGCGGGTCCGGGCCGCCCGTCTGCTGCGTCCCCGGCCGATGTGCTCGCAGCGACCACGGCCGTGATCGCGGAGCGGACCGGCTACGGCATCGACGAACTGGAGACCGACTTCGAACTCGAGGCGGATCTCGGGATCGACACCGTGAAGCAGGCAGAGATCCTCGGGGAGCTGCGGGAACGGTTCGGCGTCTCACCAGATGCGGAGGTCACCCTCGCCGATACTCCAACCATCGCCGGTCTCGCGGGATGGCTCGCGGAGCACGCGGGCGGCGTCGCGGTGGCGCCCCCGGCGACGGCGGACGCGGCCGAGGCACCGCCGATCACGGCTGCGCCGATCGCCGTGTCCCAGGCCTCGCCCGACATCGACCCTGCAGGAGGCGACCGCGTGTCGGTTGTCCTGCTGGAGATCATCTCGGAAAAGACCGGATACGCCGTCGACGAACTGGAGGCCGACTTCGAACTGGAGGCGGATCTCGGAATCGACACGGTGAAGCAGGCGGAGATCTTCGGAGAAGTCCGAGAACGGCTCGGTGTGGCCCAGGATCCGGATTTCCTCCTGGCAGACTACCCGACCATCGAGTCGCTGGTGGGGTGGCTCCGCGCCCAGGACCCTGCAGCCCCCGAGGGCCGATCGGAGCAGACGTCGGATGGCGATGCCGATGGAGCCGCTGTCGAGGAGGGCCTCGCACGACGCGAAGAAGACCAGCCGGAAGAGGTGCCCGTGGGTCGGGGTCTGCCCGCGAGCTTCCGGATGCGACGACCCGTGATCGTTGCTCGCCCCGCCCCTCGCCCGGCAGGGCGGCTGGACGGACGGGTGGTGGAGATCCTCGGGTCGGGTCCATACGCGGATTCGCTGCGGAGCGAGGCCGTCGAACTCGGCGCCCGGCTCGAAGGAGACCCCGACGCGGTGATCGATGCATCGGATGATGTGCGGTCGGCCTTCGTGCGGGCGCGTGCGCTGGATTCTGCACGGCCGCGGGATTGGATCTGTGCCACGCGGCTGGGTCGCGATCCCTCCTGGATCGACCCCGAAGTCGGCATGCGGGCCGGGGCTCGGGCAGGCCTCACGAAGGCACTTCATCGGGAATGGGAGACCTGCTCGGGGCGCGTCGTCGATGTCGATCCGATGCTCGATGACGCCGTCGCCGCTCGGCGTCTGCTCGGAGAGTTGACCAGCGCAGATGGGTCCATGGAGGTCTTCCTCGATGGAACCGCGCGCCGGACGCTCGAACTTCAGGTCGAAGACATGCCTCCCGAAGGTGGGCGCCTGCCGGACAATGCCGTGGTGGCCTTGACCGGCGGGACCCGCGGAATCACGGCACGTGTCGCGATCGAGCTCGCCCGTCGCGGACCGATTCGGCTCGCGCTTCTCTCGAGGACGGCGCCTGCGACGGAGCCGCTCGATGAGGCAGCCGCGAAGTCCTCGATCAAGGACGATCTCAAGGCAGCAGGAGAACGGGCGACGCCTGCCCGCATCGAGGCGCGACTTCGGCCCCTGCGCAAGGCGGAGGAGGCGCGAGCGAACATCGCCGAGATGGAGTCGCTGGGTGCGACCGTCCGGTTCTTCAAGGTCGACATGGCGGACGAAGAGAGTGTCAAGGCGGTCCTGCAGGCGGTGCGAGACGAACTCGGGTTCATCGATGGTGTCGTGCATGGCGCAGGACTCGAGGAGTCTCGGCTCCTCGCCACGAAGTCCGACGACGACTTCACGCGGGTCTTTGACGGCAAGGCCCTCGGGGGAATGGCGATTGCCCGGAACCTGGAGCGGGTCGCCTGGTTCGTCAGCATGGGCTCCGTGGCAGGACGTTTCGGAAACCCAGGCCAAGTGGACTATGCGGCAGCCAATGAAGCAATGGCGCGCGTCTGTCTCTCTCGGCCGCGCTCGCTCCATGTGGACTGGACGGCCTGGGGCGACACCGGCATGGCCGTACGTGGCGGAATGGAACGGTTGCTCACCGAGCGAGGTGTCGAGCTCCTCCCGGCCGGGCCGGGTGCCGCCCTCCTGGTCGATATGATCGCAGGAGAAGTGACCGGTGAGGTCCTCGTGGCTGGGCGTCTCGGTGGATTTGCCTTGCCGCCTGCCCATCCCCTCCTGGACGCGATCGAACTGGTTGGAGACGCAGCGATTGGGCGACGGCGCCTCGATGCCGTCACGGATCCGTGGATCGGCGATCACAGCATTGGCGACACCCCTGTCCTGCCGGGCGTCATCGGTCTGGAACTCATGGCCGCGGTGGCTCGTTTTGCGCGCCCCGCAGGGTTCTTCATGGGCGCCAGCGATGTCCAGTACGAGGCGCCTGTGAAGCTGCACAAGGGAGGTTCGGTCGACCTGATCGTCACGGCCGAGCCCATTGACGACCACAATGTGCGGTGCGTGCTCGAGAGCGAGCGACAGGCACGGACCGGACGCACGCTGCGCACGCGGCACTTCAGCGCCGTGGTCAGCATGGGACTGATGGAGGCCGTTGAAGCCCTGCCACCCGCGTTCTTCGCGGAAGAGCCGATGGACCGCGAGGCGATCTACCAGCGGTTCTTCCACGACCCCCGATTCCAGGTTCTGTTGGGCGCTGACTCGGTAGGAGAGCAGGCGCTCATGGCGAAGGCGAGCGTGCAGCATGGCACCATCGGGGCGGGGCTGGTCACCGCACCATTGGTCCTCGAGGCGGCATTCCAGGCTGCGGGCCTGCACCGCATGGCGGTCGCGCAGGCCATGGCATTGCCTTCCTCGATCGAGACGGTCCAACTGGACGCCATGCCGCCGGACGACGTTCCCCTGTCCGTGATGGTCCGACAGAATGGAGATGCATACGATATTGACGTGGATGGACCGGAGGGCAGCGTGCTTCGCGTCCGTGGTTTCCGACTCGTTGATACCGGTCCGCTTCCGGATGGGGAGAGACTCCCTGTGCCCGATGGCGGCTGGCCCGCTGTTGTCATGGCGATGGCGTCGCAAGCGACAGCGGAGGGAGCGCAAGCGCTTCTTTCGAGCGAGCATGCTGCGATGACCGCCCGGGGTACGGCGCGCCGCAAGGCCGATCGTCTCGCGGGTCAGCGGGCCGGCCGTCTCGCCGTCGCCCGGCTGACCGGATGGGAGCGGGAAGCGTTCCGGCTCGTCCGGGCGCCGAGCGGCGCGCCCCTCGTCGAGGGACCCGAGTCTGGGATCCAGATCAGCATCTCGCACCGGGAGGGCATGGGTTGGGCCGTGGCCACCAATCGTGGTCGGCCCGGGCTCGACGTGGAGCAGGTCTGCCTGCGTTCCGATGCGTGGTTGCGGACCTGGTTCACGGACGCCGAGCAGAAGTGGCTCGCGAACGATCCGGTCCGCCAGACCGAAGCGTGGTGCGCGAAGGAAGCCGTGCTGAAGGCACTCGGTACCGGCATGGCACTCCATCCTCGCCAGGTCGAGGTGATGTCCATCGGCGGCGCCTCGGCTGAGGTGCGACTCCACGGAGAGGCCGCGCGCTGTCATGCAGATCTCGGGGGAGGCGCCTTGTGGATCGGGGTCGGTCGTGTGGACGGGCTCGTTGCCGCCGCCGCGCTGCTGTCTCCAGGGGATGGACGAGAGGCGGTCGCCTCGCATAGGGTCGCGTAGCGCCGCATCCGTCGCGGCGGGCAGGGCGGTTCATGGCCGAGCAGATCCTGAGTGAGCGATCCGACGGTGTCCGCATCCTCCGCGTGTCCACGCACGACGACGCGTTGCCCTATCGGGCCAGCTTCACGGGGGCGTACCAGACCATCTTCTCGGAACCTCCGTACAACGAGCGATTCTTCCCGTCCGAGGCCTCAGCGGTCCTCAAGAGCACGCTCGAGATCGAAGGGCACATCACGCTCCTGGCAGTCCGGGGTCGCGCCACCGTGGTCGGGTTCGGGATCTCGGTTCCGGCGCGCGCCAAGCCGGACATCACGCGCGAACTGCGGGGCCTCATCCCTCTGCAGCATGCGCACTATTTCGCGGAGATGGGTGTCCTGTCGCAGCATCGTGGTGGAGGGCTCGGCAATGATCTCGTCGAGGCCCGTCTGCAGACGATTGACCGCCACCGCTTCACCCATGTGGTCCTGCGCACTTCTGCGGTTCGCAACGCGTCGTACGAGATGTACATGCGCCGCGGTTTCGACGACATGGGCGTATACATGGAAGTTCCGGCGCGGCGGACGGACGGACGGGTGACGACCGATCGGCGCCTTTTCCTCCACAAGGTCCTGGCACCGCTTGCGGGCGCGGAGGGAGAAGAAGAGGCAGCGGACCCCATCACCTGGATCCCCAATGGTGGTGGCTTCTCCACCGAGACCTGAGCTCCCGCGAGCGGGCTACGTTTCGGGTCGGAGGTGCGCATGTTCACCGGCATCGTTCAGGGTCGCGGCAAGGTGTTGTCGGTCACGCCGGAAGGCCGGAGGGTTCGGATGGTCGTCGCGCTTCCGGAGCGATCCCAGGCGCCCATCGAAGTCGGCGCGAGCGTGGCGCTTGCAGGGGTCTGCCTCACGTTCGTCGAGGGCACCACGGACGCGGCGGCATTCGACATCATCGATGAGACGCTACGACTCACGACTCTTGGTGGCCTCGGGCCCGGCGATGACGTCAATGTCGAGCGTGCAGCGCGGATGAGCGACGAGATCGGTGGACATCTCCTCAGCGGTCACATCTGTGGGACCGCGCGGCTGATGGCCCGGGACGCAGGTGATACCCACCTGACCCTGACCCTCCAGCTGGCTGCCGAACTCGTACCGTATGTCCTGCCGAAGGGGTACGTCGGTCTCGATGGCTGTTCGCTCACGGTCGGCGAATCCGTATCCGACGACGGCGCATTCACCGTGCATCTGATCCCCGAGACGCTCCGCGTGACGACCCTTGGTGACCTCCGGATCGGAGACAGGCTCAATGTCGAGGTCGATGCGATGACGCGCGCTGTGGTGGACACGGTGGAGCGTGTGATGACCCGCCGGCGATCGCAGGACGCATGATCCCTTCGCTGCTCGCTTTCCTGCTGTCCTGCTCCGGCCCAGCGCCAGAACCGGATGCGGTCGCGGTGAAGGGACCGCTCGTGCTGATGGTGTCATGGGACACGACCCGCGCAGACGCCCTTGGCAGCTATGCAGACGTCGCACACTGGGGTCTCGATCTCCCCGAATCCGTGCGCCCGCGGCCGCGGACCCCCACGGCAGATGCACTCGCGGCGCGGGGGCTCCGAGCGCAGTGGGCCCTCGCGCATGCGCCGACCACG
>JAYYRS010000386.1:0-2979 GCA_036126975.1 Myxococcota bacterium | reverse complement strand
CGTCGCAGGACTCGCCGAGGTCAAGGCTTCGGGACTGCTTGTAGAGCGCGAGCTCGAGGCTCTCGGGCGTCTGGTATCGGATGCGGAGAGGCCGTACCTGGCCATACTCGGCGGCGCGAAGGTGTCCGACAAGATCGGAGTCCTCGACAGCCTGTCCAAGCGGTGCGACACGCTTCTCATCGGAGGCGCAATGGCCTACACCTTCCTCGCAGCCAAGGACATCGCGATCGGCGATTCCCGAGTGGAGGAAGACAAGCTCCTGCTGGCCCAGCGCGTCCTGGAACGCTGCGCCGAGCGCGGGGTCGAGGTCCTGCTACCGACAGACCATGTCGTCGCGGACCGGTTCTCCGCGGATGCAGACACCCGGGTGGTGGAGGAGATCGAAGACGGCTGGATGGGGCTCGATATCGGCCCGGAGACCGTCGCGCGCTACGCCCAGGCAATCGCCAGCGCCGCGACCGTCTTCTGGAACGGCCCGATGGGTGTGTTCGAGATGGAACCGTTCAGTGGCGGAACGCGCGGTGTGGCAGAGGCCGTCGCAGCAGCAGACGCCTACACCGTGGTCGGTGGCGGCGACAGCGCGGCGGCGATCGCGCGATTCGAGCTGGCCGACAGCGTCGACCACGTCAGCACGGGTGGCGGGGCATCTCTGGAGCTTCTCGAAGGCAAGGAACTCCCCGGCATCAAAGCCCTGCGGGGCTGAGTGAGGATTCTCATGGCACGTCGTTTCTTCATCGCGGGCAACTGGAAGATGAACAAGGGTCCACTGGATGGAGACCGGCTGGCCGCTGAACTGAAGCGGTCGCTCGCCGGCCAGACCGCCGTGGACGTCGCGGTGGCACCACCCGCCCTGACGATTCCCGCCGTGGTCCAGCGGCTGCAGCACACCGGTATCCACGTGGCCGGTCAGGACCTCCACGCCGAGGCGGCCGGTGCGCACACCGGGCACATCGCTGGCGAGATGCTGCGACAGGCCGGCTGTGCCTACGTCATCATCGGACATTCCGAGCGGCGCCAGCATGATGGCGAGTCGGATGCGCTCGTGGCATCCAAGGTGCAAGCCGCCTTCCGCGCCGGCCTGCTACCGATACTCTGCGTCGGCGAAACGCTCGCCCAGCGGGATGCCGGCCGGGCAGACGCCGTCGTGACGGGCCAGCTTTCCGCTGCGCTCGATGGCCTCCCTGCAGACCAGGTCGCCAGTCTGACCATCGCCTACGAACCCGTCTGGGCCATCGGCACGGGTCGGACGGCGAGCCCGGCGCAGGCGCAGGATGTCCATGCCACCATCCGGGGTTGGCTCGATGCCCATTTCCCGCCCTTCGTCGCGAGGCAGTTGCGCATCCAGTACGGCGGTTCGGTGAAGCCAGGCAATGCGGCGAGCCTGCTCGCCCAGCCTGACATCGACGGCGCACTCGTCGGTGGCGCTGCCTTGTCCGCCGATAGTTTCGTGGCCATCATCGAGGCGGCGGCGGGTATCCCCGTCGGTTAAGGCCGGCGTCGCATTCTTCCAGGTCAGAAACCATGCAGCTATTCGTGACCATCCTGCACGTGATGCTGTCGTTCACCCTCATCGGCATCATCCTGCTCCAGCCGGGCAAGGACGGCGCCTCGGTGTTGGGCGGCGGCGGCGGCGGCGGCAATCAGATGTACGGCCCTCGCGGCCAGGGCAACCTGCTCGGCCGGGCGACGACCGTCATCGCCGGTCTCTTCATGGTCACGAGCATCACCCTTGCCTGGTACAGCGGCGACCGGGGCACATCCGGCACCGAACTGGAGAACGCAATCCAGGAGTTCGAGGCCGGCGAGGCAGACGCAGACATGGTCCTGCCGACGGCACCCACCGCTCCGCCACCCTGGGACAAGAAGCCAGAGAAGCCGCCCGAAGCCGCGCCAGCGGAGGACGGAGCTCCGCCGGATGACCCAACAGCACCCGCTCCAGCCGCCGGTGATGGTGCACTCACCGACCCGGCCAACGGAGACTGACACTTGGTGAGAAACAGGGCGGATTCCAGTGGCCCCCCCTGCTTCTTCTCATTAATACGCGGGAGCCTTCGGGCTCCACACCGTTCATCTGCGCGGATGGCGGAATTGGTAGACGCGCTAGGTTGAGGGCCTAGTGGCCGCGAGGCTGTGGGGGTTCGACTCCCCCTCCGCGCACCACCTCCGACACCGGCTCCGGTCCTGACCGGCGCCGGTGTCCTGCTTTGGGCACCCGCTTCGTTCTCCGCCGGATGGTCTCCGTAGGACGACCCAGCATGCCGCCCGGTCCTGCCTCGCCCGGCGAGCCGCCGCCGCGAGCGGCCCGCGAACGCGACCGCTGCTCGTCGGACGAGGCTTCACCGACCGACAAGACCCGCGAGACGCACGCGTGCGTCTCAGCCGTTCACGACCGCATGTTGTCGCGGTGCTCGCAGGAAGATGGGTTCTCGCACTCGCCCCACAGCACGAGGCGGTGCGCAACGATCCGAAGGCCGCGCTGCTTCGCAATGACTGCCTGCCGCTCTTCAATGGCATCATCTTCAAACTCGAAGATGTGGTCACAGGTGCGACAGATCAGATGGTCGTGGTGTTCCTCATCTGCCTCGGCTGCTTCATACCGCGTCTGTCCATCGCCAAACTGCCGTTCTTCTGCGACTCCAGCGTCGACAAGGAGCTTCATCGTCCGGTACACCGTCGCGTACCCCAGGCCAGGGAATCTTTCCTGCGCGAGCACCAGGATCTCGTCCAGCGACAGGTGGACCGACCTCGAAGAGAACGCCTCGAAGATGGCATCTCGTTGCCGGGTACTTTTCAGTCCCTTGCTGCGCATGTACGCGGCAAGGCGGTCCGCGAGCATCTCGACATCCGCCATGACTTCGCCTCTGGCTCGAAAGCAAATCGCCCGAGACCCCTTACAGGGTCTCGGGCGATCGTGCAGCGACCCGATCAGGCCTCGGCGGGGGTCTCTTCGCTGGTTTCGCCCGCTGGCAGGGCAATGTG
>JAYYRS010000385.1:0-6537 GCA_036126975.1 Myxococcota bacterium | reverse complement strand
GCCTCATCCGTGCAGCCGCTCCGGGCGAGCCGCAGGGCATCGCCCGTGCCGAGCGTCCGCGTGTGGCGCCAGACCGGCGGCGGGCGGGCCGCACGGAGGGCCGTCCAATGCCGCTGCTCCGGACCATTCGGAGCCTCCACGATGGTCTGCGCGCGGGCATCTCCCCGGCCCTCCCAGGGTGGGCAGGTCGCAATGGGCGCCGCGAGCCCCGCGCCGCCACGCACCTGCCAATAGGCCTGCCAGGCGCCACCACATCGCGTGCGCAGCGCGCAGCGTCGGCAGGGAGCGCCGTGCGTCTTGTCTCCGGTATTCTCGACACCAGGCGTGAGCCGCCAGCCTCCCGCCGCCGCTTCCACGGCTTCGACCGAGCGTGCTGCATCCTCGGTCCATCCCACACACAGGGGGAGGCCGCAGTAGGGATTCAACAGCTCGATCCCGGCCGCCCGGGCCTCCGCCTGCGCAGCGGGGATGATGGAGGCGAGCACTGCATAGTCCGGAAGGAGGTCGTCTTCGGCCCCGTTCCGCCCGGCGCGACCATGCGGCTGGACTGCAGACAGCGAGATGGCCGAGACGCCCGGCAGGCGGGTCGCGACGAAGCGCACGAAATGGGCCACCCGCGCCTGCGTGCTCCGCGCAGTGACTGGATTCAGCGTCACCCGAATGCCCTGGGACAGAAGCGCATCGATGCCTGCCAGGCAGCGGGGAAACGCTCCCGGAAGCCCGGCGAGCGCATCGTGAAGTCGAGGCTGATCCGACAGCAGGCTGACGAAGGCACTGGTCAGCCCGGCCTCCGCGAGTGCGGCGGCGTAGGCCTCGTCGATCAGCACGGCATTCGTCTGCAGCTCCACGAACGGGATGCCCTCGGCGCGGGCCTGGGCCACGAGGCGCAGCAGCCGCTTCCGGAGCAAGGTGGGCTCTCCTCCCGAGATGGTCAGCGTGCGCGAGCCGGTTTCGACGAACGTCCGAAGCTCCGCCTCGACATCCGCCCACTGCGGGGTCGGCCGTTCATAGTCCTCCGCCGGAACGTTGCAGAAGGGGCAACGCTCGTTGCATGCCATGGTCAGGCGAAGCAGACCCTTGGTCCGGTGGCTTTCTTCGACGGCAGCGTCAGGCATGGGCGGAGCGTAGCCCAGCCGTCGGTGAGCGGGGCGGCGGGGTCCCCCTGTCCGAGGTACGCTTCCGCATCGGAGCATTCATGGACGACGCCCCTCGCGTGTGCATCCTCGGACCCCGCGACGGCACACCACCGGGTCTTTGCACCGTCCCGGTCCGGGGGCACCGATGATGGCTCTGCCCGAGCGCAGTCTTCCCGCGGAGGACGCCTGGCTCGCCGCGCTCTGCGACACCCCGGCCAGATGCCTTGTCGAGCATGCCCATGCCTGCCTGGATGCAGGCCGTCCGTCGCTGGCAGCGCGGGTCGTTGGCCTGCTCCCTCCCGATCACGCGGCGGCCAACCCGGGACTCGAACGCGCGCGCGCCGCCGCCCGACTGCTTCTGGTGGCACCACTGGACCGACGGGGCCCCTTCCAGGCCGAGCTGGAGGCCGCAGTGCGGAGCTGCCAGACGGCCCATCTCGATCGGGCGCGAAAACGACAGCGACGCAACGCCAGGGACGTGATGGACCCGACGCGGCCGCGTCGCCGGCCCCGCAGCACACGAGGCCGCTGAAACGGTTCCATCCCCCAGACGACGAGCCGGGGTACCGTGCCTCCATGGACCCGGCCTTCCTCCTGCTGCCCCCCTCCGGCGCCCCGGTCTTCCCCCGACTCGCGCGGAAGCTGCAGCTGCTCGCGCTGCGTCGTCTGCTGACCTTTCCCCCAGGCGCCGTACCGCGACGGGCCACCGCGCTCGGTCGCGCGCAGCAGGTCATCGGGCAGGCCGCGCGCAGGCACAAGGCGGCGGTCCTCCATGCACTCGGGACGCCGGACGTCATCACCCCTCTGCTTGTCCTGCTCGCAGAGCTCCGGCCACCGCTGCCCCTGCTTGACGAGGCGGTACCGAGCCTGCTGCTCGCGCTCGTCCGCGCCCGCGCGTTGCCCGAGTCCGTGATCTGGGACGCCCGGACGCACCGGCTCGTGGACGATGGCGGCAATCGCGCCCTGTCGTTCACGCCGGCGGCGGATGCGCTGCTCTTCGCGCCTGATGGTGTCGAGGCGAGACTTGCTTCAGGCGAACTGGTTCGACTCATTGGCGCCGGCGCGGACGCTCCGACGCCACCGGGCGTCCAGGTGGTTCCCGCTCTGGCTCCACTCGCGCATGGCGTGCGCCTGTCGACCGTCGACACCAACCCACTGGCGGAGGTCGAGGCCCACCCCGAAAAGCACGGCAACGCGATCTCGCTCGGTGGTCACGACATCGCGACCTGGCAGTCCGGTCTGATCGCAGCGTTCGACCTGATCGAAGCAGGGATCCCACTCTGGTCCGCTGAGCTCCCCCATGCGCTCCGCCGTCTCGTGCCCGTAGGCTACGACGCGCACCAACACCGCAGCGCCAGCTATCGGGAAGCCCCCGGGCTCGCCTACATCACGCTCCACCCGAATCCGGTCACCCTCGCCGAGGCCCTCGTCCATGAGACCCAGCACGGAAAGCTGAACACACTTCTGCAGCTCGATCCCGTACTGGAGAATGGCCGGACCGCGTGGACGCCGTCTCCCGTCCGGCCCGACCTGCGCCCCCTGGAAGGCGTCCTGCTGGCCGTCCATGCCTTCCTGCCGGTCGCGGCGATGCACCAGGGGCTCGCAGACGCGGGGCACCCCGCATCAGACGACCCCTGGTTCCGGCGTCGCCGGGCGGAGGTGATCGTTGGAAATTCCCGCGGAATGGATATTCTGGAGGAAAAGGGCGTATGGACTTCCGCAGGGCGGCGCCTGCGGGACGACATGCGCCGACTCCATGACCGACTCGCTGCAGCGGCGCCACCTGCGCCGTCCCTGCCATCGGCTACGCTGCCGGGCTGAGCGTCGTCAGTCGGCCAGTGCCCGTGCGACATCCGCATCTCCGAGGCCCATCGATCGCCCCACCGCTTCGATGTCGCTCCGGAACACCGTGACCGCACTGAAGGTCGAGAGAAGGTCCACGGCCACATCGGTCCACACCCGAGCCAGGGAGTCCTCATCGAATCCCAGCTGAAGTGCATAGCGACGGATGATCATCTGCTCGGCCTCGCTGACCTTGCCATCCGCGTAGGCAACCAGGACGAGAGACTGTACGAATGCTGCCTTGGCGTGATCCGTCCGGAGATCCTGCAGGTTGACGGGTCCGGACGGGGGACCCGCGGGCAGGGACGCCTCGAAGGCATCGATCAGTGCCGCCTCATCTTCCTGCATGCCATCGGCCATCGCGACCTCTCGCATTCCAGCCGCGATGGTGCGGGCGGCCCCCTCGTCGAGTTCGATGGACGGCACGTCCGGGTCCATTGGAAGGTCGTCGCTCATGATCTCCTCCACCAAGCGCACCCTGCATATCAGGCTGGAGGGCGACGGTGGAACCCGTCATCGCCGCGCGCCAACACCACGATAGTGTCCGGTTGTCGCTCGGAGGACCCATGCGCGTGCACGACGTCTCGCTCCTCGCCTGTCCAGACACGCACCATCCGGTCGTGTTCCAGGGCACCAATCTCGAGACCGTGCTGATGGACGGTGTGCTCGTCTGCGTGGAGACGGGCACGTCCTGGGCCGTGGAAGACGGCTGGCCGCGGCTCCTCCGGGAGGCGCCCGCGACGTCCGCACGGGCGCGCCTCGACAAGCTGGAGGACGCACTGCCGCGTCTGCATGACCCGGTGGTCCGCCTGCTGCCGCAGATCCTCGGAGGCGGCGGCGATGGGATGCGCGCGCGACTCTTCGGCCTCCTGGACCTCGACGGCCTCCCCGAAGACGGCGCGCGGGTCCTCGAAGTGGGCGCGGCGACCGGCATGAATCTGTCGCCGCTGCTGGATGCCCTCCCGGGGACCGCTGAGCTGTGGGGCACCGACACCCGGGTCGGCCTCCTCGGCCAGGCCCGGGAGCGGGCCAAAGATGACCCCAGGCTCGAGAACGTCCGACTGCTGCTCGCTTCGCCCTCCGCCCTCCCCTTTCAAGACGCGACCTTCGACCGCATCCTGTATGTCGGGGGCCTGCACGGCCAGTCTGACCCCGCGGCTGTCATGGCGGAGCTGATGCGCGTGACGAAACCCGGCGGCACCATCGTCGTGGCGGATGAGCGCGCAGATGCCAGTGGCGGCGTGACGGGGTGGCGACGCCGTGCGCTGTCCGCGCTTGGCGCAACCCAACGGCAGACGGCGCCACTCGCTGGTTTCGCACCGGCCGGGGCTGCGGACGTCCAGGTCGAGTCCATCGATCCCGTCATCGAGGCGCTCGTCGTTCGCACCTGAGGCTCAGTTGACGGGGCCGCCGACCTCGACGCGCGGGTCGACGAGCGTGATCCGTGCATCCTCGAGGTCCCCCACCTTGTAGAGCACGTGCGCCAGCATCTGGGGAGCGCCCACGAGACGCAGCGCTCCAGCCATGTCACGAAGCGCCCGTACGAGATCGACAAGGAGGGCGTTTGCGATGCCATCCTCCAGGTCCATGTCGGTCAGCACGAGTGTGTTCCGGGCACCGCGGCCTGCCCATGCAGCGCGCAGCGGTCCATCAAGCGCAGCTGCTGCACCGGCGTCGAGTGCGCCATCGACGACAAGGGCATCCCCCTTCCACGCGAACACCACCGGGTCGTCATGGTCCACTCAGCCCTCGAAACGGTGGCTGTCTGCACCGAAGTGCCAGCGGTCCACATTGGGGTCCCAGTCGTCCCACGTCGGAATCCGCGACAGCGCCTCGCGCATCCCCGACGGAACGATGCCGGGCACCAGGAAGGCCTTCTGGCGATGGAGCTTGTAGGGCGTCCGCAGTTCGAATCCCAGGACGCCGAGGATGCCGCGGGCGACGTACCAGGTGGCCTGCGGATTCCACCCATGGGCGATCTTGATCACCACCCCGAGACCGTCTGGGTAGTCGGGGTGGTCGATCGCGAGTCCGAGCAGGCCGTCCGCGCCCTCCTTCGCGATGACGCGGCCCCCACATGACTTCATCACGGTGGTATCGAGGCGGTTGAATCCCCCGACAATGTCGGGCTCATCCACCATCGACTGCCAGATCCAATCCTCCTCTCGCGTCCGCGCGAGGCCGGCGTAGCACCGCGCAAGCTCATTGACGCTCATGGCCACCGTCGGCAGCCCATCGCCATCGCGCGCGACCCGCCGCGGTGACCAGTCCGGACCGAGGTACCGGCGGATGACATCCAGATAGCCGGCGTAGACAGGGTGGGTCGGCAACGTGTATCCGATCCTCGGCCAGCCCCGCTGCCGGCATCCACGCAGGATGGCGGCGTGGTGGCCGCTCGAATTGTTGTACCAGCGCCGAGGCCGGCGCACCTGCCGACCAAACTGCACCAGCGGCTTGTCGAGCGGCGTCTGCATCAGACCCCACTCGTCCTGGTGGAGCAGGGACTGGGCCGCAGCGACATGCTCGGTGGTCCCGTTGTGCGAGGCGACGCTGATGGCCTTCTGCACTGCGGTGCAGTCCGCGAGTTCGTCGACAAACACCTTCATGTACAGCAGCTTCATCATCGAGCGGCCGTAGCAGAGCACGTTGCCACCGAACTGGTGGACCTGCTGCGTTCCGGAGTACCACGCGACCGCACCATGGATGGTGTTCTCGCTCACGCCGTTCCGCCGGTAGTCCACCAGCGGCTCCCACTCCACGTCTCGTCCGGTGGGGAGCCCCTCGACCTGTTCGCCAAACGTGCTCTGGGGATAGAGGCGCCGAGCGCCGGGATCGCTGGCCATGCATGCTCCTGGGTGACGACGCCGTCGCCATGGCGCCACTGTAGCGGACACGGGGACCCGCGCGGAGGACCTGCCCGAGAGCCTCAGCCCGGCCGATTGCCCAGCCGCACCCCCAGTGCACGCACACGGCCGATCAGCACGTGGAATGCAGACCAGTCATCCTGCTCGGCGATCGGCGTCCAGGCACCGACCGTGGCGTCGTTGCACATGGAAACCGGGCTGTCTCCGACGAAGTAGGGGTCATCCAGCACCGATGGCCGCAGGGGCGCGCGGTCCAGCAACAGGGTCCAAAGGGGTGCGAACCACGCGCTCCGGTACAGCCGACCGAAGCGGCCTTCGTCTGCCCGGGTGGTCGCAGCAGCGCCGCCATACCAGTCGAAGAAGAAGCGATCATAGGGAAGCTGGCCGAGCTGGAGGACCTGCGCTGCGGTGTCGAGCAGTTCATGGTCGGACATCTCGGTCTGGGGCTCGACGCCCAGCCGGTGAAGGAACCGCGTCCGCAGGGCAGCCTGGGTCTCTCGCTCGAATCCGTCCAGCGCCCGCGCGAGACTGGCCCGATCGCCGACCAGCGCCAGTGCATGGGCGAGCTGCTGGAGGTTCCAGAGGACGGCAGACGACTGCCGACCAAAAGCGTAGAGTCCGCCGTGATCGAAATAGGCCGCGGTGAAACTCGGATCCAGCCAGGGAAGGAATCGAAACGGTCCGTAGTCGAAGCT
>JAYYRS010000384.1:0-6689 GCA_036126975.1 Myxococcota bacterium | reverse complement strand
TCCCCGTCGGGGTCGACCGACTCCTCCACGATCGAGCATTCGAGCGTGTCTGCGTCCCGCGGTCGCTCGGGCGTCACGGAGACCCGAGGTGCCGTCGGCGGTGCGTCTTCCCCACCCGTTCCGCCCGTTCCGCCTGACCCTGTTCCGGTCCCGGTGCCCGAGTCGTCTGCCTCGTCGCACTCCTGGGAGCCCGCGCAGTCCGGATCATCGCAGTCGAACAGTTCGTCCCGGTCCTGGTCTGCGCCATCGCTGCACTCTCCAGGTTGGTCTCCCTCGGCCTCGAGCTTGAGAACGCTGGTGTCATTGCAGGCACCGGACAGCGCAGCGACCAGCGCGAGGAAGGCGGATCGGAAGACGGGAGACGGCATCGGGGACCCGGGGAAGGAATCACTGCGAGTGTACTGTCGCGCAGCGTTCCTGCGCAGCGTTCCTGCGCGGCGTTACCCGCTGGCGGCACCCGCGCGGCACGACTCGCCGAGGCGCTGGAGCAGGGTGAGGGCATGCTCTGCCACGTCGGCCGGAATGAACACGTGGTCATGCCGCGCCCCGGCAACGACGTTTGCGCTGATTCCCGCGGCGGCCAGGGCGGCGGACACGGCTGCGGTCAGACCGACCGCCTCGAGGCTGGAGTGGACCGAGAGGGTGATGCACCGGAAGCAGCCCTGATGAGCATGCCCATGGCGTACGGCGAGGTGCCGGGGCACGCACAGGCTGAGCCCTTCCTTCTCCGCCATGACGGCGAGCGGTGAAAGCTCGGACAGGTCTCCGTAGCGGCGTCCCGGCACGGAGATGAAGACGTATTCACCGGACAGCAGCTCGGGTGCGAGTCCCGCGAGGAGCGTGGGCAGGTGGGTCTCTCCGGACATCGGGTCCTCTCGGCTCCGCGGGATGCCCGCGGCATGGCGGAATCGGTCAGAGGCCGAGCTGCGCGCGCACGGCGGCGACCACTTCGGCGTGGAATGCACCATTCGTGACGATCACGCCCTTGTTCGCCTCGAGACCGCGCCCCAGACCGAAGTCGAGGGGAGCGCCTCGCACGTCCGTCACGGTGCCGCCTGCCTCGGTGATGACGGCCCAGCCGCCCGCGTGGTCCCAGATCTTCTCCACGTAGCCGGGCCGGGTGGGAAGCCGCAGGTAGATGCTGGCGTCGCCGCGTGCCACCGCCGCGTACTTGCACTGGGAATCGATGCGGAAGGGAGGCTGCGTGATGCCCAGCTTCTCCGCCACCACTGCGCTGTCGGACTGGCTGGTGTGCGCGCTCTCCACGGATTCGCAGAATCGGGCATCGGCGGGGGTCGGTGTATCTGCGACCCGGATCGGAACCTCCGTGGCGTCGTCGAGGGTGCGCTGGAAGGCCCCTTCCCCCTTGACCCCGATGAAGACGCAGCCCACATCGGCTGCATCATCCCCGGTGGGCAGATTGGGGCAGCCGAGCACCCCCAGCACGACCTCGCCTCGGTCGATGAGAGCGAGAGAGACAGCATACTGGTCGAGCCGCAGGAAGCCCTTCGTTCCGTCGATGGGATCGAGCGTCCAGTGTTGGCCCTCTCGGCCACCGGCGTGCGTACCCCGGTCGATGGCCCCCAGCACGTCCGACTCCGAGAGCGCTGGGAGAACGGCCTGGACACTCGCCACGACCCGGTCCTTCAGGGCTGCATGTCGGCCTTCGCGCAGTGCCTCGGCGTCCTCCTCGCCCACGAGTGGGATGGAGGGGAAGGCGTCGACCAGCATGTGGGACACGATGGCCTGGGCGGCAAAGTCTGCCACCGTGACCGGGGACTTGTCTCCTTTCTGGAGCGTCGCGCCGGCGACCAGGCTTGCCTGGACCTCCTGGCAGACACGGCTGGCGGCGATGACGGCGTCGATGGCGATCTGACGCTGACGGGCGAGGGACATCGGGGACTCCAGGCAGAAGGGAAAGAATACGTCGGGCCGGGACGATCAGCGGCGGCCGCCAATCGTCCAGAGGCCAAGCGCGCCGAGCCCGATGAGCACAGCCCACCAGAGCGTCACGGCGCGTGCGATGACGGTCACCGCGGAGGCGACGGGAAGTGCGCAACCCCCGAGTTCGGCGACGAGGCCCGCCATGGTGGCTTCGGCGACGCCGACGCCACCCGGCACGAGTGCTGCCGCACCCGCCAGCAGCGGAGCCGTATAGGCCAGCACGGACTCCAGAAGCGTGATGTCCATCGCGGGCATGGCATCAGCGACCAGGAACAGGCTCACGCACTGAAGAAACCAGGCACCGATGGACAGCGCCAGGGCGGGTGCGAGGGTCGCGGGCCGGGAGAGGGCGCGCAGGCTCTCCAGGAGATGCTCGACGACACCTGCGATCCTGGCGCCAAACGGTAGCATCCGCACGACGCCCACGGCGATGCCAGCGAGGCGGGGCCATGCCAGGATGCCCAGACCGCAGACCACACCGAGCCAGACGAGACCAGCGACGGCCGCAACCCGTGGCTCCGCGAGGGCACCGAGTCCAAGGAGGGACGCGACTGCGAGCAGGTCTGCGATTCGCTCCGCGACGACGACCGATCCGACCGGAGCGGCCGGAGTTCCGTGTCGGGCATTCAGAAGCGCGGGCTTCAGCAGCTCACCCACCTTTCCGGGTGTCAGTGACATGCTGAATCCGGCCAGGAACACGAGCCAGCGGTCCAGCCAAGGCACGTCGACGCCGACTCGACGGAGATAGAGGTCCCATCGAAGGCCGCGAAGCAGGAAGTTGCCCGTGCTGGCGAGGAGCGCGAGGCCGATGGTGGCGAGCGGAACTGCCCGGGTGGCTGCACGGACGGCGTCCAGGTCCGAGACGATCACGAGCAGCGCGTAGGCGACGACCGTGAGCACCATGCCGATCGCCAGCGCCCGCGCGAGGCGTGGGAGGTTCACGGTGCGGGCTTCGGCGGCTGGTGGGATCACGGCCGGACCCGTAGCACCGCACGGACGGTGCGTCTCGCTCCGGATGTCTGCGAAACCCGGAAGGCGCGCATCCGGGGTAATTTCGAGCCGTCGACGAATCTCGACGCATGCCCGAGCGGGGAGCACGGTACCCACGACGGCTTTCGACCGTTTCGCGTGCTGCTCAGTAGAGTGGACCCAGCACGGTGCGCGGGTCGGGGAAGCGGGCGCGGGCCGCCTCCCGGTCTTCCGGTGCGACCGCTCCTGGCAGGTCATGGGTATCGGGCCGCTCCAGGCTGAGCTGGAAGTGGACGTGGGGAGGCCATCCACCGTTTTCCGTGCGGTCGCCAAGCCACCCGATGACCATCCCCTGCTCGACCCGACGGCCTGGATGGCTCAGGCGCACGCTGGCATGGGAGAGGTGTCCATGAAGCGCCCAGAGCCGCTCGCCATCTACCTGATGCTCGGTGACCACGGTCCCCCCGTAGTCTCCGTCGGCGCGGTTGATGCCGCTGTGCAGGACGACGCCATCGGCGAAGGCATGCACCGCCGTCCCCACGGGGCCGCCGAGGTCGATGCCCATGTGGATGGACCGCCCGCCTGCGAACAGCGCCTGGCGGTAGATCGTGCGGTCTTCGTCGTACCGACCGATCGACCAGGGGGAAGGAGAGGGGGCGAAGGCAGCCCGGGGGGTCGTGAGGTCCAGGACGATGGCCCACGGCGGCATGACCACCACGGGGTGGAAGCGAGGCGTCACATCGGCCTCGCGTGAGGTCCGGCCGGCGAGGCACCGCGGGCTCTGCGGCCGGTCCCCGCAGGCACGCAAACGGTCCGGCGGCGGCCGTGACCGGGTGGGTGCGATGTCTGGTGGCCGGTCGTCACGGGTGGAGACTATCCGCTACCGGGCCGCAGCTGCCTCGTCCCGGCGCTGGAGAAGCTCGACGCACAGGTCTGCGATGGCGCCCATGCCGTGCAGACCGTGCTCTGCCTCGACGCTCCCGTTGTAGTTCGTCGTTCCGTTGACATCGTAGGTCCACCGCACCCCATCAGCGTCCTCGACGAATTCGATCCCGGCCACGCGCAGCCCGTTGTCTGCCATGTACCGGATGTAGGACTGGACAAGAGGGTCGTCTGCATGCACGTCTTCCCGGCGCTGGAACTTCTTCTCGCCGGTTGCGGTCACGGCTTCGGCCTGGTCGCCGACCGGACACATGGCGTCGTCGATGCTGCACGCGTCCGCGGGACAGAGCTCGAAGCCGCCCTCGGTGCTCGACCGGATGGCGTAGAGGAAACGCCCGTCGACGATCTCCACCCGGGTGATGAACGGCTCCCGGGGCCGGATGTACTGCTGCAGCAGAAGCACGCCGTCGGGCGAGGGCTCCAACGCGCCCGAGTCGATGAAGCGGTCGAAGGCTTCGTGGGTCTCGAAGAGCTGGACGCCCAGCCCCTTGCCGCCCTGGTTGTGCTTGGTGATGAACGGGGCATCGAGCTTCCGCGCAGCGACCTTGGGGTCGGCGGTGCCGATGACGGCCACGGTCTTCGGGGTTCGGATGCCTGCGGCCTCGAGCGAGGCGTGCTGTTGGACCTTCGACAGCTCGAGGTCGAACGCGCGGCGGCCGTTCACCACAGGCACGCCGCGGCTCTCCAGCCAACCCAGCAGTTCTCGGGTGTAGATGACGCCGCCCTGGTGACCCCGCGTGTGCGAAGACGGACTCATGCGGTTGAGGACGATCCCATCGGGCACGTCTCCACCGATTTCGAGGGAGCCGCCCGCGGTGAAATGCTCCACGACCCGGAGCCCGCGCGACGCGAGTGCGGCCCTCACAGGGGGCATCCAGTCTTCGTTCTCGTAGATCACATGAACCGTCATGTCTGTCTCCTTGCGCCGTCGCGCCGACATCTCCCGTATTTCCTACCTGTTTGGTATGAGTTCGCCAAGTCCTGCGGCGTGCCGTAGACCAATGGTGACGCGCGGCTCGGATTGGTGCTGCCAGCCGCTGGGGTGGCACGGAGCCGGCGCCGTCGGGGCTGGCCTCCGCGTTGCGTCGGTCGCGCCCGGCGTTCCGCGGGGTTCCACGCTCGCGCCGCCCATCGCGGTGATGCAGTGCAGCAGGGGCGATCCGGATGTTCCTCACTGTTCCCCGGTGCGGAGGGGCCCGTGCTATGGGGACGCGTGCGTCGGACACCACGAGTTCTGTTCTGGCTGGCCGCGCCGCTCATCGCGGCGTGTGCGGTGGTGGATGACAGCGCAGCCGGCGCCCGTCCGGTCGCGCGGGCGGACACCGGCGGCAATGGACGCGTCCCCGTGGAGGACCAGCACGGTACGCCGGTAGCGAGGCGGGTGCTCGATCGGCCGCCGATGCAGCAGCTGCCGATCATCTGGGACGACGACCGCCTCGCGCTGACGGCCGAGCATCTCGACCATCACCTGGGCCTCCCTGTGACGGACGACCTCGACGCGTCCACGAGAATGGAGCCGAAGGTCATCGTCCTCCACTGGACGGCAGGACCGACGGCGAAGTCGGCCTACTGGACGTTCTACAGACCCCGGCGGGAGCGTCGGGACCCACATCAGCAGCTCAACCTCTCGGTGCACTTCATCGTCGACCGGGATGGGACGATCTACCAGCTCATGCCGACCGACCGCGTCGCAGCCCACGTCGTGGGGCTGAATCATGTCGCGATCGGGGTCGAGAATGTGGGGGACGGACAGCGCTGGCCGCTGACCCCTGCGCAGGTCTCCGCCAACATCGCGCTGGTACGCTATCTCGCGGACAAGCATGACATTTCGCACTTGATCGGGCATTACGAGTTCAAGCGTTTTCATGGGCATCCGTTCTGGCTCGGCCCGGATGGCCACAACATCGGCCGGGCCGACCCCGGTGAGGATTTCATGGCCAAGGTGCGCGGAGCGGTCGCGGATCTGGGCCTGGCGGGTGCGCCGCCGAAGCCCTCTCGGCGCGCGGCCCGGGGAGTCGTACAGGCGGCAGCGTCGCCCGCAGCGCTGGTCCGCACGCGCTGAACCGCGTCGCTGGACAGTCAGTCTGCGGGCGCCGGCAGTGCCTGGAGGCGTCTGCCCTCCCGACACTGGTGGTCGTCCGGGACGCGACCTGCAGCGGCCATCGCCACGACCCGCCATGCTCCAGCATCCGACGCGAATGCGGTCGCCATGCAGGTTGTCTCCGGGTCACATCCGGTGGGATCGGCGGGGTCGATCACCAGGGCACACGTGGGCCCGATGCGGGCCTGCATGCGGTCGATGCGGCTCTCCGGCACTGCGAGCGGACCCGCGAGCATGGCCAGGATGCCATCAGGGTCGGCATGGACCGCACGGGACGGCGTTTCCGACACGCTGCAGGCGGCCAGGAGGAAGGCGAGAAGCATGAGCGATCGTATCCAGTGCCGCCGGCCCCGTCCCTCATGTGTTGCGGCCCTGCGGAAACCCATGTAAAAGTGAGTGACCGCTTTTTTTTGAGGCCACGATGCACGCAGATCCCTTGCCGGTACCCAAGCAGGCCCGGGCGCGGGAGACCCGCCGCAAGGTCGTGCGGGCGGCGGTGGCCGTCCTGGGCGAGGAGGGACTCGCGGGGGTGCGAACAGCGCGGGTGGCGCGTCGGGCCGGGGTTTCGCAGGGGGCGATGTTCCGGCATTTTCCCACCAAGGCGGTCCTTCTGGGGGCAGCATTGGAGGCGGTACTCGACGACCTTGTCGTGCGCTTCAGCGAGGCCTTGTTCGAGCGGTCCGTGCACGAGCAGGACCTGCTCCGCGTTGGTGTGGATGCCCTCTGGGAGGTC
>JAYYRS010000383.1:0-8394 GCA_036126975.1 Myxococcota bacterium | reverse complement strand
TCGCTCCGTCGGAAGCCCAGGCCCCCGTCCTGGACGCCAACGAGACGGCAACATCGGCCGGCCCGACACGGGGGAACCAGGCCGCTGTGGACAAGCTCGGGACCACCGAGCCGGCGGCTGCGCCGCCCGTCAGCCTGGGAGATGTGGGCGACGCGAACAGCTTCATGGCCGCCGCCAGCAAGGCCATGGATGCGGCCTTGCCGACCAACGGTTCCTTCTCCAAGCTGTCGATTGCCGGAAGCATCCCCCTGGCGACCACCGGCGCGGCGAGCATCGTCTTCAGCCCTTCCCTCGACATGCAGGTGGCGCGGGAGCGGACGGGGGAGTTCTCGGCCATGATCGCCGCCAAGGCGCAGGTCAAGGCGTCTGCAGGGGTCGAGGGCTGGGGCTGGCTGCCGGACTTCGAGGCCTACGTGTCGGGGTACCTGAAGGGCTCCATCAAGATCCAGGGCGATTCCGCCACCGAGATCATGAACCTCTTCATGCTCGCGCTGCGTCACGTGATGGAGTCCGCGTGCGACGCGGCCGGTGCGCCCCAGGACATGAAGGACACCATCGCCGGTGCCGTCATGGGCGACGACGCCAAGCTGAGAACGCTTCACGGAATGGACAAATACGACAGGGTCATGGCCTCGGTTGGCATCGGAGCCGAGGCCGGAGCATCCGCAGGTGCCCTCGGCGGCTCCGTCGGCGCTGACCTTTCCCACACGACCATGTTGACCAACACCGACGCCGACCGGGACAACGTCGATGTGAAGTCCTTCGGCCGGGCGTCCGTGTCCGTCACCGGCTCCTTCAAGATGCAGTCGGTGCCAGTGAAGGCGAGTCCGAAGGTCACCTTCGTCATGGGCGGAGACGGCAAGCTGGTGGAATGGTTCGTCGCATTGGGGGCAACCGGTACGCTGACCGCGGGGGAGTTCGCCCCCGCGGTGCTCATGGGTGCAGAGTGGGCCACGGAGTTCAGCGTCGCCCTGAGCAACATGATCCGAAACGCGGCCAACAAGGGGGCCCGTTCGGACGCCGGAATGGTGTCCGACATCGTCAGCGGGATGTCCTTCGGACCAGAGGCTGTCACCTACACCGTGTTTGGCGACAACCTGAAGCGCTGGGCACAGTCTCCGGCCTTCGCAGGCGAAAGCTCCCAGAAGATCGACTTCGGCGTCAACGCACAGGCCGGATGGTCGAAGTGGTTCGGCGCCAACGTCAGCGGGGCACTCTCATCGGTTCGGTCCTTCAAGCTGGGTGGCGGAGACGGTCCTCTCTCCATCGAGGCCAGCAAGGGCGACAACATCGCATCCGTGAGAAAGACCCAGAAGTAGGACTCCGGCCGGCGACGCTGGCTCCCGGAGCGCATCGGGTCGAGCGGGTTTCTGGAGGACGCGTGCACGGGTCGCGGCCCGTCCGACCGCGGATTATTTGCATGTTTGTGCATATATGAATATACTGAACCGATGGATAGCAACGAAATCCAAGATCTCGCCGACCTGCTGAAGGCGCTGGGCGAAGTCAATCGGCTCTCGCTGGTCTGCCGGCTCTGCGACTGCAAGGTTCCACAGAACGCGATGTGTCTGTGCTCGTGTTGCAGCGTCGATGCGTCTGGCGTTTCCCGTCACTTGAAGGTGCTCGCGCAGACCGGAATCGTGCACGTCGAGAAGCAGGGGCGAACCAGAAACTATTCCCTGAATCGGGCGTTCGTCGCGACCCAGCTGCGGAGCCTCGCGAGCAGGATCGAATCTCAACAGGAGCGACCATGACAGAGAACGACTGCGACTGCGACTGCGAATCTTCCCCCTGCTGCGAGCAGAAGACGTGTGCGTGCTGCGCCGAGAGCTGCTGCTGCGAGTAGACCTGTTCGTGAATGCCCATGACATGGCCGACATGCGGCCCGACCCCCACGGCGCGGGGAGTGGCATCGCGCCTGCCGAGGTCGACGCCCTGCTCGGCGCCCTCGGGCTTGATTTCCATATCCACGCCGGCGCCGAGTCCCTGATCGACCGTGGGACCGACGTCGCCGCACCCACCGCTGACCGGGACGGCGTGGTCCGTCCCCAGGGCGGGGCTGCGGACATCGGGCCTCATGAATGGACGGCGGACCCGTAGACCGGCGGCCCCCGCGCCGGCGACCGGTCCGGCGCGCATCCAGCTCGGCCTACTTGGAAGGTGGCGCGTACTCGGTGAGCTTGATCCCCTCGACCGCGGAGGTGTACTCCGCAAGGCTCGGGGTGCGACCCAGGATCGTCGACAGCACCACGACCGGCGTGGAGGCGAGCAACGACTCGCCCTTCTTCTCCTCGCTGTCCGCGACCACCCGCCCCTGGAACAGGCGCGTCGAGGTCGCCATCACCGTGTCGCCCTTCTCAGCCTTTTCCTGGTTGCCCATGCACAGATTGCAGCCAGGACGCTCGAGGTACATCACGTTGCGGTACTTGGTCCGTGCCGTCTCCTTCGGCGCGCGGTCATCGAACTCGAAACCAGCGTACCGTTGGAGCACTTCCCAATCGCCCTCGGCCTTCAGCTCGTTGACGATGTTGTAGGTCGGCGGTGCCACGACAAGCGGGGCCTTGAAGTCGACGGTTCCCTTCTGCCGCTCGATGTTCCGGAGCATCTGGGCCAGAATCTTCATGTCGCCCTTGTGGACCATGCAGGAACCCACGAACCCGAGATCGACCTGCTTCTCGCCTCCGTAGAAGGAGATCGGCCGGATGGTGTCGTGGGTGTACCGCTTCGAGGGGTCGTCATTGTCGACGTCCGGATCGGCAATCATCGGCTCGACGATCTGGTCGAGGTCTACGACGAACTCTGCCGCATAGCTGGCGTTTGCGTCCGGGAGCAGCGGCGGCTGCGTCCCCGTCCGGATGCCTTCGATGCGGTCCTGGGCCTTCGCCAACAGACCCGCGAGGACCTTCTTGTCGTTGTCCATTCCGTGGTCGATCATCAGCTGGATCCGCCCGATGGCGATCTTGAGCGATTCGATCAGGGTTTCGGGCTCGGAGATGCAGATGGACGCCTTGGCCTTCATCTCTGCCGTCCAGTCGGTGAACGTGAACGCCTGATCGGAGAGGAGCGTTCCGAGATGCACCTCGATGATCCGCCCCTGAAAGACGTTCTCCCCATCAAACTCCTTGAGCATCTGCGCCTGCGTTGCGTGAACGACATCGCGGAAGTCCATGTGGTCCTTCAGCGTGCCCTTGAAGGTGACCTTCACCGACTGCGGAATCGGCATGGTGGCTTCGCCCGTGGCGAGCGCCAGCGCGACCGTGCCGGAATCCGCACCGAATGCGACGCCCTTGGACATGCGGGTGTGGGAGTCCCCGCCGATGATCACGGCTCGATCATCCACGACAAGGTCATTGAGCACCTTGTGGATGACGTCAGTGAGCGGCTTGTACCCGCCTTCCGGGTCCCGAGCGGTGATGAGCCCGAAGTCGTTCATGAAGCGCATGAGCTTGGGAATGTTCCGACGCGCCTTTGCATTCCAGACCGAAGCGGTGTGGCAACCGGACTGGTAGGACCCATCCACGGTCGGTGAGATGGTCGTCGCCGCCATCATCTCGAGTTCCTGGGACGTCATCAGTCCGGTCGTGTCCTGTGACCCGACGATGTTCACCCGGACCCGGACGTCGGACCCCGCGTGCAGCACTGTGCCCGGCGTGACGCCGACCGCATTCCGGTTGAAGATCTTCTCCACTGCGGTGAGCCCCTGCCCCGCATGCGTGATCTCCCGGGAGGCCGCGTAGACCGCGGGCGTCTCGATCCCGAGGATGGACGCCGCCGTCGACTGCAGCTTCTTGCCGAACACCACGGCATAGGAGCCGCCCGCCCGGATGAACTCGAGCTTCTGGGGCGTCAACGCCGACGCGATGTCGCAGAGCGTCTCGGTCCCATCCGCGTTGTGCAGCGTCTTGGTCCGGGTGTTGATCGTGAGCACCGTCCCGGTGTCGACCGCGAAGACCTGCTCGAGGACCGGCTCGCCGTCTTCGTCGAACACCACCTCGCCATCGCGATCCAGCTTCTTCACCCAGTTCTTCAGGTCGATGCCGATTCCGCCCGTCACGCCAACCGTCGTGAGGAAGATGGGCGAGATTCCATTGGTGCCGCCCACGATCGGTGCGATGTTGATGAACGGTACGTAGGGGCTGGACTGGATTCCGGTCCACAGCGCCACGTTGTTCACGCCCGACATCCGGGAGGAGCCAACACCCATGGTGCCCTTCTCCGCAACCAGCATGACCCGCTTGTCGGGATGCGCGGCCTTGAGGTCGAGCAGGGCCTGCTGCCGAGCCTTGTCGTGCTCAAAGAGGCTCTGGCCGTGCAGTTCGCGATCAGAGCGGGAGTGGGCATCGCTCCCGGGAGAGAGCAGATCGGTCGATACATCCCCGACGGCCACCTCGTAGGTCACGACCTTGATGGTCTCCTCGACCGCGGGGAGCTGGGTGAAGAACTCCGCGCGCGCGTAGCTCTTCAGAAGGTCGGTGGCGATGGGGTTCCCTGCGCGGTGGGCAGCCTCGAGTCTGTCGGTGTCGGACTCGTACAGGAACACCTGGGTCTCAAGGACTGCGGCAGCCTGCCGGGCGATGTCCGCGTCCGCTCCGAGGGCGAGGTCGAGGAGGACCCGCACCGAGGGGCCGCCCTTCATGTGGGAAAGAAGCTCGAAGGCAAAGGCGACGGGGATCTCCGGGACCGTCACCGCCCCGACCACGACCTGCTTCAGGAATCTCGCCTTCACGCCCGCAGCACTCGTCGTTCCCGGCAGCGTGTTCCGGATGAGGAAATCCAGGGAGGCCGTGCGATGGTCGTTCTCCGCGTCCAGGATCTGCTCGATGAGCTCTTCTACCAACGCCGCATCCTCGATCGGCTTGGGGTGCAGGCCGTCGGCCTTGCGGGTCTCGATCTGTGCCAGATAGTCGGTGTAGAGGCTCATCGGGTCTGCCCGGTGCTGGAGGAGTGGAACGTCTGGGGGGGGGCGCCAGTCCTGTTGGAACTATGTTGATCCCCCGGGGCCCGCAATGGCCTTCCGCCGGGCTGACATCGCACCGGGGCGCCTTCCTGGCGGGGCATTCCCATTCACCACCCACCGCGTTTCCTGCGACCGGTCCGTCCCCGCCGCACACCACCAGTTCGGTGACTTCCGGGCTCCCCACTCCGTGTCGAAATTGCGACACGTTGGGGGTGCGGGCGTATGCGAGCCAGGAACGCTGTAGGATGCCGCACCGGCTGGGTACCGGCGACGCGTGCCCCGGCTTGATTCCCGACCCCGGACGCATCATGTTCTCCACCCTCGCCCTCGCAACAACGCTGCTCCCGGCCATGGCCCACGCCGACGAGGACGGGCTCTCCGAAGCCCAGACCTCCTACATCGGCGCGGAGATGCTGACGGGCGAGACCGACGTCACGTTCGGCGGCGTCGACATCGGGGACATGGGGGTCGAAGAAGGCCAGAGCCGCTACGCGTTCTTCACCGGAAACACCCTGTACTTCGGCGTCGAGGACGACCTGGGCAACTCCGTCGACGGCATCTCCGAGTTCTTCTGGTTCGAGTCTTCCATCGACCGCGGTTCGGACTTCTACGTCGCCGTCGTCAAGGTGCGCACCACCCCGAACGTGACCGACGGCTGGTACCTCGAGGTCGGCAACGACCCGGTCAACTTCGTCCGCGCCGAGGCAGACACGAGCCAGGGCACCGGTGCGTTCCGCTGGGACTGGTCCGTGCCCTTCGAGAACTACGGGATGGAGTCCTATGGCGAGGTCACCCTCTCGACCGAGTACGGCATCGGCGGGTCGGGGGAGGGCTCCGCGATGGCGGCCCGCAAGATCCAGGAGGACGGGTCGAGCGCTGAGGTCAACGTCCAGGCCAAGGGCTATGTCAGCTCCGAGTACCGGGTGGCCACGCAGTACCAGGTCACGCTGTATCGCTGGAACACGGTGGTCCAGGGTGGCGCCGGCTACATGGACTGGGCCGTGACGCTCAACACGAGCGATCGGGAAGAGCAGAGCGCCTACCATGAGTACTTCCTCGTCATGCAGGTCGAGGAGGGCGAGACCTTCGCGCTGGACCGCCTCGACATCGGCGGCGCCATCAACGGCTGGTGGTGGGGGCAGTCCACCACCCTGGGCGTCGCGCTGACCGACATCGAGCTTTCCCGCCCCGCCTGGGACGGAGGCGACCAGGGCGGCGGCGGCGACTCCGGCTCCGACGGAGACGGCTCCGGCTCCGGCGACGGAGACTGGGACACCGGCGACTGGGACGACGAGGGCGGCCTCGACCGGCCCGAGGACGACGGCGAAGGCCGGCTCGGCTTCGCCGGTGGCGATGAAGACGAGGACGAGGATGACGGATCGCGCGCATCCCGATTCGGCTGCGCCACCTCCAACGGCGGGCCCGCCGGGATGCTCGCCCTCCTTGGTCTCGTCGGCGTCGCACTCCTCGGGCGACGCGAAGAGCCCTGAGCGACCCGATTCGCCGGGCACGCAGCCGGATGGCGGCATCGGGCGCGCCGGGCTTGCGACCCCTGCACGCCCGGTCCAGCGGTATCCTCCACCCCCGATGGAGGCCGAATGCACCTGGGCCTGTTCTTGCTCATCGCTGCCTGTGGCGGCCCGTCGCCTCCTGCCTCGGGCGCAGGCGAGGGTGCGCCGGACCCAGCGGGCGATGACGACCCCGCCGCCCCATGGGCGCTCGAGCTGGACCCGGCCTGCTCCCCCTTCACGATGGCCGATGACTGCCTGACCCCCTGGCCGTCGGTCTTCCACACCCGCGCAGACGCGGACAGTCCCACGGGACGCAGGCTCGACTACAGCGAAGACGGCTTCCGCAGCCCGGACGGACCACTCCCCGTCGACCCTGCGATGTTCAATGACGCCGATGGTGTGAGTCCGGTCCAGCCGCTGTTCGTGAATCTCGGTCGAGATGTGGACCCGAGCCAGCTCTGGGGCCCACGAGAGACCCAGCGCTCGCTTGACGAGGATGGCCTGATTGCGCTCGTTGACGTGGAGACGGGTGAGCGGGTGCCCCTGCTCACCGAGATGGACGCCAACCAGAGGGACATGGGCTACGAGGGACGCCACGCACTCATTCTCCGTCCACTCGCACCCCTTGAGCTGGGACACCGGTACGTGGTCGGGCTGTCCACCGCCCTGCGGGACGCAGACGGCGGCGCGTTCACACCGCCAGACGCCTTCGTGGCGTTGCGCGATGGGCACCCAACGACGGACGCGCGCCTCGAGGGCGCACGCGAGCGCTTCGAGGCCGTCTTCTCGGCGCTGGCCGCACAGGGCATGCCCCGGGAAGAGCTCCTGGTTGCATGGGAGGTGCCGCTCGCGAGTGAGCAGCAGGTCCTCGGACCCATCCGATCCATGCAGGCCACGGCGGCTGCGGCCAATGCTGACGGCATCCCCTACACCATCACTTCGGTCGAGACCGACCCGACCGAGCACGCCTGGAAGATCGTCCGTGGCGCCTTCCAACCGCCCAACTTCCTGACGGAGGACTCCGAGCTCGTGGTCGAGGCCGACGAGGTGGTGCTGCAGACGGGGCGCGACCGCCCGTCCTACCCGTTCACCCTCTTCGTCCCTGCGGAGGCCGAGGACATCGACGCTGCGATGCCGCTGGTCGTCATCGGGCATGGCCTCTTCGGATCCGGTGAGAGCTGGATCTCGGGCCAGACGGGCCGGGTGGCCGTCCAGCCCGGCCTGGCGGAGACCGGGGCCGTGGGCATCGCAACCGACTGGATCGGGCTGTCCACCGGCGACCTGAACCTGATCCTGACCGAAGTGGTGCCGGACATCTCCCGGATCCAGCTGGTCACGGACCGGCTCGCACAATCGCTTGTCAACAACCTCACCTTGGTGGAGCTCGCGCACCAGGAGCTCAGCCGGGACCCCGAGGTCGGATGGGCTGGACACGGCGGCCATCTGGATCGCAGCCGCACCTGGTACTACGGCGGGAGCCTGGGCGGCATCCAGGGTGCGTCTTTCACTGCGATCTCTCCAGATGTATCGCGGGCGGTCCTGGCGGTTCCTGGCGCCGCATGGAGCACGCTGTTCCAACGCTCCATCCACTTCAGCCACATCGAGACGCTCATCGATGTGCTGTACCCGGATCCTCTCTCCCAGTCGGTATTCCTGTCGATGCTCCAGACGTACTTCGACCGGTCGGACCCCGCAGGGCTTGCGCGAGACCTCGGCGCAGACCCGGACAAGTCCGTCCTTCTGCAGGAGGCCGTCGGAGATGTGCAGGTCGCCAATGTGGCGACCGACATCCTCGCCCGGTCGATGGGCGCCCATCACCTCGAGGAGGCGCCGCGGCCCGTCGCCGGTCTTCCGGTGATGTCGGGGCCGACCACCGGCCCCGCGCTCACCCAGACGGTCCTGCCGGACGCCCTCGCAGACTACACG
>JAYYRS010000382.1:0-5654 GCA_036126975.1 Myxococcota bacterium | reverse complement strand
TGAGCCTCCTGCAGCAGGAAAAAGGGGTGGTCGGGAGCCTGCTCCGGCACGTGGAGGTGCCGATGGACCAGTTCCAGCGCGAGGCGGCGGCCCTGCTCGACCGGCTCCCAAAGGTATCGGGGGGCACCAAGGCGAACCTCTCGCGACAGACCCGCGCCGTCATCGACGCGGCCGACAAGAAGGCACGCGCACTCGGCGACTCCCACATCGCCTCAGAGGTGCTGTTCATCTCCCTTGGGACCGTGGATGACGGTCCCAAGCAGCTCCTCGCACAGTTCGGTCTCACAGCGGACCGGCTGGACAGCGCACTCGAGGTCCTCCGTGGCGGACAGAAGGTCAGCGGCGAGGAAGCAGAGGGCCAGTACGAGGCACTCGAGAAATACACCCGGGACATGACCGAAGACGCGCGCCAGGGAAAGATGGACCCGATCGTCGGGCGAGACGACGAGATCCGCCGCACCTTGCAGGTGCTGTCCCGGCGCACCAAGAACAACCCGATCCTGATCGGAGACCCTGGCGTCGGCAAGACCGCGATCGTCGAGGGAATCGCGCAGCGAATCGCCATGGGTGACGTACCTGAGTCCCTGAAGGACAAGAAGGTGCTGAGCCTCGACCTGCCCGGCCTGCTGGCCGGCGCCAAATACCGCGGCGAGTTCGAGGAGCGGCTCAAGGCCGTCCTCAACGAGATCGAGAACGCCCAGGGTCGCGTCGTCCTCTTCGTGGACGAGATCCACACCATGGTGGGAGCCGGAAAGTCGGAAGGGTCGATGGACGCTGGCAACATGCTCAAGCCTGCACTGGCCCGCGGCGCCCTTCGCTGCATCGGCGCGACGACCCTGGACGAGTACCGCAAGCACCTGGAGAAGGACAAGGCCCTGGAGCGTCGCTTCCAGCCCGTCCTGGTCGAAGAGCCCACGGTCGAAGGGACCGTGTCCATCCTCCGCGGGATCAAGGACAAGTACGAAAACCACCACGGAATCAAGATCACGGACGACGCCATCCTGGCAGCCGCGACGCTGTCCGACCGATACATCTCCGACCGGCAGCTTCCCGACAAGGCCATCGATCTCATCGACGAGGCGGCATCGCGACTGAAGATGGAGTTCGAGAGCCTGCCCGCGCCCATCGACAAGCTGGAGCGACGCATCCGGGGCATGAAGGTGGAGCTCCAGGCTCTCGCCCGAGAAACCGACAAGGCCGCCGTCGAGCGCGCCACGGCCATGCGGGAGGAGCTCGGCGAGCTGGAGGAACAGAGCAACGAGCTGCGCGCCCAGTGGAATGCCGAAAAGGGCGCGATCGACACGATCCGAGAGAAGCGGCTGCTCGTCGAGGAGGCCCAGCATCAGCTCGAGATCGCCGAACGGCACGGCGATTATGCGGGCGCATCAGAGCTGAAGTTCGGTCGGATCCCCGCGCTCCAGCAGGAGATCAATGCTGCCCAGACGCGGCTGGAGGAGCTCCAGGGGGAAGAGGGGGGGGTGCTCCGCGAGATCGTGACCGACGAGGACATCGCGACGGTCGTCTCCAACTGGACCGGCATCCCGGTGAACAAGCTCAAGCAGGGCGAGCAGGAACGACTGCTCAACATGGAGGACAACCTTCACAAGCGCGTCATTGGACAACATGATGCCGTCGTGGCCGTGTCCAATGCCGTTCGGCGCGCCCGCGCTGGACTGCAGGATCCCAACCGCCCCATCGGCTCCTTCATCTTCCTCGGGCCCACGGGCGTCGGAAAGACCGAGCTGGCAAAGGCGCTGGCGGAGTTCCTCTTTGACGATGACCAGAACATCGTCCGTATCGACATGTCCGAGTACATGGAGAAGCACACCGTGGCGCGCCTCATCGGCGCGCCGCCCGGGTATGTCGGCTACGACGAGGGCGGACAGCTCACCGAGGCCGTGCGCCGGCGGCCCTACTCGGTCGTCCTGCTTGACGAAATCGAAAAGGCCCATCCAGACGTCTTCAACATCCTCCTGCAGGTGCTGGACGACGGCCGGCTCACCGATTCCAAGGGCCGGACGGTCGACTTCAAGAACAGCGTCATGATCATGACCTCCAACATCGGAGCGAGGCGGATCATGGCCGCAGCGGGCGACCGCGGAAAGGCCGTGGACGGCGTCATGGAGGAGCTGCGCAGGACGCTCCGACCCGAGTTCCTGAACCGCATCGACGACGTGATCGTCTTTGATGCGCTCACCCGCGAGAACATGGACTTCATCTTCAAGATCCAGCTCGCGCGCGTGGGACGCCTGCTCGAGGGCCGCCTCCTCAGCGTCAAGGTGACCGATGCAGCCCGTACGGCCCTGTGTGATGCCGGATTCGACCCCGACTACGGCGCTCGGCCGCTCAAGCGGGCGATCCAGCAGTACCTGCTCAATCCGATGTCCCAGGCCATCGTGGGCGGCAACTACGGACCGGGGGATGGGATCCTGGTGGACCTGCAGGGCGAGGACATCACCTTCGAGCGCATCCCCGCGCCCGACCCGGACGCAGGGGAGGATTCCAGCGCCGCGGCACTCGTGACGTGAACCCACTGGCTGCCTTGCTCACGGGTCTCGCAGCCGCGCACGCCGGGCCCGTCTTCGTGGGTACGGACATCGCGCGGGCCATGGTCAGCGATGGCGCGGTCATCCTGGATGCCCGTGGCGAGAGGGCGTGGCGGATCGGACACGCACCCGGCTCGGCCCCGATCGACTGGCGCGACCATGCCGCATCGAAGCGCAGGGACGGACGGCTGTCAGCCGACACCGAGGCCTTGGGCCGTGCGCTCGGCTCGCTCGGCGTGGACGGCTCACGAACGGTCCTCGTCATGGGGGCCGGGCGAGACGGATGGGGAGAAGAAGGACGGATCTTCTGGATGCTGGACCACCTGGGCCACCCCGATGTGCGCATCGTCGATGGTGGCTGGCCGGTCTGGACCGCCGCTGGGTTGCCTGTCGTCAGCGAGAGCAGCCGCCCCCCGCCGGGACACTTCCTCCCGGCGCCTCGACGGGAGGCCCGCGCAGAGATGGCAGCGGTCGCAGCGGCACTCGAGCAAGACGGTGTCTTCTGGGACACCCGGGAACAACGCGAGTTTGCGGGGGAGACTCCGTACAGGGAGACCCGCGGCGGACACCTGCCCGGGGCCCGGCATCTGTGGTTCAAGGACCTGATGACTGCCACCGGCACCCTGAAGAACCGCGGCGAGCTGCGGTCTCTCCTCACTGCACGAAGCATTCCGCTGGACCAGCCGGTCATCGCGTACTGCACGGGCGGCGTGCGCAGTGGTTTTGCGTACGCCGTTCTGCGGGAGCTCGGTGCACCCACCCCGGCGAACTACGACGGTTCCCTGTGGGAGTGGTCCGCCGACCCGGAGCGCCCGCTCGTCGCGCCGTGAGGTGCAGGCTCAGAGGCTGAGATTGGGCGCGTCTTCGCCCTTGAGCACGATCACCCTCTTGGCGTCACTCGCCTTCTTCTTCGACCAGACCTTCTCGGCCCACTGCTGCATGGACGCCGGGTCAGCGAAGGGTTCGTTCGAGATCAGGTACTCAACGCTTCCATCGGTGGCATTGCACTTGTCGGCAAGGTCGAGGGGCCACGTGGTCGGACCGGAGGCTTCCACCTTGGCGCGGACCTGGTCCGGCCAGGTCACGCCGACATCCCAGGCCTGCGCCATGGTCGCCCGCTGCCAGCGCTGCTTGCCCTTCTTGCACTGGGCATCTTCGACCACGACGACGCCCCAGAGCAGACGTCCTTCTTCCGTCGCGACATCCTTGTAGCGAACGGCGACCAGCGCGTTGGCTGCCGCATCGTCCCCGAGCGCCCCGAGCGTGATGCGCGACTGCTCCACCGCCTTCGGCCGAAGGGCGGGCGCCACCTTCACGATGGCCTCGACGCTGGCCCTGGCAGCCTTCGCGTTGACGCCGTCGATGCTTCCCACACCCGATGCGTCGGCAAACGCGCCGATGATGTTGGATTGCACCTCCGCGTCGTCCGTCTTGGCGAGCAGGCCGGAGAGTCTGGGAAGCGCCTTCCCACCGGAGCCACGCGATGCCGTCTCGAGGACGGCGAACCACCGGGTCCGGTCGGTGTCGGGGTTGTCGTCCAGGGCCTCCCACAGGATGGCCTGCATCTCGTCGTTCGGGCAGTTCGCGAGCGCGCGGTACCAGCGCTGGGACCAGAAGTCTGCGCCCAGGGAATCCTTCCGCTCCTTGAAGAAATCCCGTACCGCTTCAGACGCCTCGCACGCCTTGCCCAGTGCGTCGATCGCTCGGGCCCGCTCGTCTGACTGGAGGCCATCGACCCATGCGATGGCCGCGTCCCCCGCACCCACCTCCAGCGCCGCGACCAGCGCAGCATTGCCTTCGTCTCCCCCGATGAATCGGGGCAGGGCATCTCCGGCGATGCGCTTTGCGACCGCCGCATCACATCCGGCCAGCTCCACGAACACCTTCGCAGCCGCGAGGGGCGGGTCCTTCGCCACCGTGCCGGAGAGCTTGCGCGCATCACAGCCCTCATCCGCGAACGCGGAGGACGAGAACAGCAGAGCAGAGGTGACGAGTGTGGTGAACATGTGGGCTCCACAGCGAGGGCGCGGGGTGCGCCCGGGTCCGGTCCCCTAACCCCGCACCGGTGCATGCACCTTCCCCCATTCCCCGCTCGGCTCTCCAACCGTGTTCCTTGCCGCCCGGGTGCCACGATGCCGCCCGATTCGCAGGTTCGGTCGGGCTGCGGTCGGGGTGGCCCGCCTCGGCTGCGCCATCCATCTGGACCCGACCCTTCCCGTGCCGTAGGGTATCGGCGTGTCTCCCCTACTGCTCCTCGCACTCGGCTGCGCCCCGGCCAAGCTGCTCCGCCTCGAGAACGAGGTCCTCAAGAACCAGCTGACCGAGCTGGAGACGCAGATCCAGTCCTGCGAGCGCGACGCCCCGCCTCCGGACTACGCCGCGCATGTCACCATCGAGGTCGTCCGTGACTACATGACGCGGTCTGGTTTCCCGCCAGCGTCGCAGCCGTCGCCATCGATCCTCGCCATGCCGGTTCGTGCAGAGAACGGCCCGTTTCAGCTGACCGCGCAGCTCTTCGACAAGGAAAAGGTCCTCTACCTCGCCATCTCGGACTACCTCGAGATTGAAGAGGCCGCTTCTTCGTCCGCGATGGTGCTCCTGCTGACCCAGCTCGCCGCACTCAACTACGAGATGCTCCTCGGCAAGTTCCAGCTCAACCCCAACACGGGAGAGATCTCCCTCTCCGTCGAACTCAATCTCGAGGACGGGCTGGGGTTCCGGACCTTCCAGGCCGTGCTCCAGCACCTCGTGCGCACGGCAGACGCCCGCCACCCGAAGCTCCGGCGCGCCGCGCAGGGACGCGGCCTGTAGCGCCCCAGAATGGGCCCTGGGCAGGCTGGACGGGCGGACGCCTCACCGGGTCTCGCGTCGGCGGCCTGCCAGTGCTGCGAGCCCGACCAGCAACCCAAGTCCAGGCGCCAGCGGAACCGTCGCGCATCCCTTCTCCTCGCCATCGGCCCCATCGGCGCTGCCCGAGCCACCCGCTGCGTCTGCGCCATCGCCACCATCGCCGCCCTCGCCGCCGTCGTGGCCCGCGCCGCCGCCGCCTGCGTCATCGCACGAGCCGGGGTCGTCGGCCATGCCGATCCCGCACAGCGGGAAGCGATC
>JAYYRS010000381.1:0-13821 GCA_036126975.1 Myxococcota bacterium | reverse complement strand
CGTAGATGTCCTCGCCTGTGGGGGCGGCCGACGTCTCCACGATGTCGGCGAGCCGGAGGGTCCATTTCGCGAGGAGCGTGTCGGGGTCCAGCGCGTGCAGGTTGGCGTCGGGAGACTGCTCGGCTGCGTAGAGCGTCGCGCCGTCCGGGGACCACGCCACGTGCTTCACCATGGTCTCTGCGAATCGTTGGCGTGCGAGCACGGCACCGTTCCAGCCATCGACCACGAGAACCTCGCCGGTGTAGCTCCCGACCGCGAGGCGTCCTCCTTCCGGGCTCCAGGCCAGGGCCGTGTTCGGTGCGGACCCGCCCATGGCGATGAGCCGCTCGACGTCGCCGAGATCGAGGTGGAAGAGCGGGATGCACTCTGCGCGCCGGGGCGCGACGGCGGTGGCCCCCCCCAACTCCACGGGCTGCGCGGGGGCCCAGTCCTGCTCGATGAGGACCCGCCCGTCGGCAAGTTCTCGGCCCGATGCGCCCGCGGGTGCGACGACAGCATCCCGAAGGAAGACGAGTTCTCCCTCCGCGGTGGGTGGTGCGTCGACGCCGCAAGCGGCGAGAGTGGAGAGGACGATGATGCGCATGGGTCGAGTGCTCAGGGACGTCCGAGGCTGGACGCGGGTGCCCGGCCCGACCCGTCCGCCCACGGTGGATGTCGACGCGCGCCCGGTCGCTGGGACGCCCGCGACGTGCCCGGGGTATCGGTGCGTGCAGACGCAAGCAAGGCCCGGGTCCGTGTCGCCCGTCAGGTCTTCTCGAAGACCCACAGCTCGATCCGCTCCCGGGTCCGCTGGCCTCCTTTGTTCCGGCGGGTCCGCAGCCTGCGGGTCGTCTGCAGTGCCACCTGGAAGCGTCCCCGCTCCATCTCCTCCTCCAGCGGGTTTGGGTCGTCGGGTCGCAGCAGACGGGAAATGTTGGAGTAGAGGACGACGATTCGACCGCCCGGGGCCAAGGCGTCGCTGGCTGCGTGAAAGAACCGGGGGAGGAGGTCCGGTTCGGCGTGCAGTGCGGCGTCGAACGGTGCATCCACGCGGCCCTGGGTCCAGGGCGGGTTGAAGACGACGAGGTCGGCTCCGGATGCGCCGGCGAACAGGTCCCCATGGACGGCCCGGACGGGCGGGCAGGGGTCGATGCGTGCAACCTCGTCGCGGACGCTTCGCACGGCGTTCGGGTTGTTGTCGGTGGCGGTCACCCGGGCGAAGCCCTTCCGCGCCAGCATCAAGGCGAGGACGCCGGACCCCGTTCCGACGTCGATCGCATGCCCCAGCCGACCGCCGTAGGACGACAGCCAGGTTCCGAAGACCTCGAGGTGCTCCATCCTTCTCGGGGCGTAGACATGGAAGTATGGATGGACCTTGTGGCCGAGCACCGGCATGTGGATCCCCTGCCGGTAGCGGCCCCATGCCGCATGCAGTTCCTGGACGTTGAGGAAGGGCAGATGGAACGCATCGATGTCGGGGTATAGCTCCTCGAGGAACCCGATCGGACGGGCGCCTCCAAGCGCGAGCTGGTGATTCCGGATGGGCGCGAGCAGGCGAAGGGCTGCTGCGCGATGGGCGTCCGCCCAGGCCTGGCGCTCTGCATAGGCATCATGCTGCGGGGGGGCCGGGTCGAGCCTGCGCAGCTGCGCGAGGACCTCTGCACCGGTGCTGTAGTGGTCGGCCACGACGCCGCGGCGCCCGGCGAGCAGGCCGCGGGCGACGCTGCTCGGGTCGTGCCGACGCGTGATGGGCTTGGCACCCGCGGGGTCCATGGGAAGCGGGCGATACAGGGTGGGCATGAGGCTCCGGGGACGCGCCGGTCGTAGCCGGTTCTCACTGGCGGGGCGTGGAAGCCCGAAGCGGGCTCCCTCGGGGAGCCCGGCCGGCAGGAACCCGGTCATGCGATCGTCTCCCCGTCTCCCCGTCTCCCCGTCTCCCCGTCTTCGTTGGCACACATGGACACTGAGCGCCTGCTGATCCTGCATGACCGCCCGCGGGAGGTGATCGATGTCATCTCCCAGCGCCTCCCCGGGCTGCAGATGCTGGCCGCCACCGCACCCGAGGCGGTGCCTTCGGCACTCGCTTCCCACCATCCGACGATCGTGTTCAGCATCAAGCACGGTGGCTTCCCTGGGCCGGCACATCGGCCGGCTGTGCTCCATCCCTCGGTGCGATGGTTTCACGTCGGGGGGAGTGGGGTCGAGCATCTGTCGCCGTGGCCCGCGCGCGTGCAGGTCACCAACTCGGCGGGAGTGCTGGCACCATTTCTCGCAGAGACTGCGCTGGCAGCAATGCTCTCGCTCAGCACAGGGCTGCATCGCTACGGCGACGATCAACGCCAGCGGGTCTGGGCACCACGGCGCTTTCGGCCGCTGGCCGGGCGGACGCTGCTCATCGTGGGCCTTGGTTCCACGGGGGGAGCCCTGGCGGAGCACGCCCGCTCCCTGGGGATGCGGGTCGTGGGCATCCGCGAGTCGGGCGCCTCTCATCCCGCGGCTGATGCCGTCCACTTGCCCGCGGCCCTGGACGAACTGCTCCCCCACGCGGATGTGGTGAGCCTGCATGTCCGACATACGCGGCAGACCCACGGCCTGATGGGCAGGGGGGCGCTCGCGAGGATGAAGCCCGGTGCCTTGCTATTGAACAGCTCCAGGGGTGGAGTGGTCGACCAGGATGCGCTTCGCGATGCGCTGCAGGCGGGGCACCTGGGAGGCGCCTGGCTCGACGTCTTCGAGCGGGAACCGCTGCCGGAGGACGACCCGTTGTGGTCCATGCCGGGGGTCATCATCACGCCGCATGCCGCAGATCTGGTCACGGACTTTCCCGCGCGCTTTGCCCACCGCTTCTGCGACCTCTTCGGGCACTACCGTGCCGGCACTCCCCTGCCGGTGGTCGCCTCTCCCGACATGGCAGACATCCCGGGGTGAGGCGCGCCAAGGCGGCGGCCGGGATGCGTGTCTGGACACTCAGAATCCGCCATCAGGCATCGTCATCGCGGTGTCATCGAGCCGTCGGAGAAGGGCGGCCTGCCGACCGATCCGGGGCAGCTCGTAGCGCGCGAAGAACCGCGCAGCCTGCACCTTGCCTCGATGGAAGTCGGTGTCCCCTGCAAGGGCGGCGGCCGCCTGCTCCAGCCACATCCAGCCGATGAGAACGTGGCCGACCATGTGAAGGTACTCGGTGGCGTTGGCCAGGCCCCGTCGCACCCGGCCCTGGGCGGCTGCCCGGCTGAGCACTTCGGAGACCTCCGTGATGAGCCGGATGCCTGCATCCAGTCCGTCGCAGAGCTCTTCGAGCGCATGATGACCCCGATGTCGGGCCACCGAGGATCCGACCTCCCCCAGCAGCAGCTGGAGGCCGGCACCCTCGTCTCGCATGACCTTTCGTCCCAGCAGGTCCATGGCCTGCACCCCGTTGGTGCCCTCATGGATCGGATTCAGTCTGTTGTCCCGGTAATATCGCTCGACCGGGTAGTCGCGGGCGTATCCCGCTCCGCCCAGGACCTGGATGGCGAGGTCGTTCGCGCGTGGGCCGTGCTCCGACGGCCACGCCTTGGCGATGGGCGTCAGGACCCCGAGAAGGGTGCGTGCGCGTTGTCGCGCGGATGGATCGGACCCTTCGAGGTCGTCCACAAGCGTGGCGCAGAACAGGGACAGCCCCAGCCCGCCCTCGACGAGCACCTTCTGGGTCATGAGCATGCGTCGAACATCTGCATGCTCGATGATGGCTCGGGGGGGAGAGGCAGGGTCGTTGGTGTCGGGATGCCGTCCCTGACGCCGGTCTCTCGCATAGGCGAGCGCGGTCCGGTACCCCGCCCATCCGATCATGCTCGCACCGAGTCCCACACCGATTCGCGCCTCGTTCATCATGTGGAACATGGCAGCGAGGCCCTGATTGGGGCGTCCGATGAGCTCGCCGACGGCCGGCTCCTCGGCGCCGAATGCGAGCGCGGCGTTGACGGTGCCGCGGTACCCCATCTTGTGGTTGAGCCCGATGAGTCGCACCCCGTTGCGCGTGCCGGGGCGGCCATCCGGGTCGAGATGATGGCGGGGCACTGCAAAGAGGCTGATGCCCTTGACCCCTGCCGGTGCATCGGGAATGCGAGCCAGCACCAGATGGATGATGGTCTCCGAGAGCTCATGCTCTCCTCCCGAGATCCACATCTTGTCGCCCACGATGTGGAACGTGCCGTCCTCCTGGGGAAGGGCGCGGGTGCGGAGATCGGCGAGCGAGGAGCCGGCGTGTGGCTCGGACAGCGCCATCGTGCCGAAGAAGCGGCCCGTGAGCATGGGGGCCATCAGCCGCCGTTTCTGGTCGTCGGTGCCGAACACACGGAGCAGGTTGGCCGCTGCTGCCGTGAGGAAGGGGTACGCCGCGGTGGAGGGATCGGCGGCCTGGAAGGCGGCGACCATCGCCTGGGAGATGGCGTAGGGCAGTCCGAGGCCACCCTCCTCCTCCGGAAAGGCTGCCGCGAGGAAGCCGGCGTCGTGGTACGCCTCGAGGGTCCGGGCCACGGTGGGAGGCAGGTGTACGCGTGCCCCGTCGAACGTCGGTTCGTTGGCGTCCAGCAGTGCAGCGTGGGGAGCGAATTCCGCGGCCGCCAACGAGATGGCGGCCTCGAGCAGCGGCAGATGCTCTTCCCGCCCCTCGAGTTGCAGGACGTCATGCAGCTGGAAATCGAGCTCGGCCAGAAGGGTCTCGAATGGGGCTTGGCTGAGGTCCATCGCTGCTCCGCTACCACCGGGCTGTAGCCCGGCGCCCCGCATGCGCCGGCCTCTGGTTGGCGACCGTCGGAACCGAAACTCGCTGAGTTGCTCCCTCATGAGGGCAGTTCGTACCGTGCGGGCGAAACGCGCCCCCCGGCATGGGGGGCGGGTCCGTAGTCTGATCGGGCCGCCCCATGCGGGCACGCGGCGCCCGCGGGCGTGGCGCTCCGCGGGCAGCCTCTCCCCCGTCCCGATGCCGTCCGATGCTTGCCCTGCTCTTCTCTGCTGCATTTGCAGGAGACCTCATCGTGCACCTCACGGGAGACACCACGCCTCCCGGGACGGTGCGCTGCGCACTGTTCGATTCTCGCGAGGGGTTTCCCGGTCAGGCAGACAAGGCGACCGCGACGGCAGCGTCCGCGGCCGGGCCGGCACCGACCTGTCGGTTCCCGGCGGTGGTCCCGGGTCGCTACGCGATCAGCGTGGTTCATGACCGGAACGACAACCGGGGCATGGACACCAACCTGGTTGGTGTCCCCCTGGAACCCTGGGGGGTGAGTGGGGACGCACGACCCACGATGCGGGCTCCAACGTTCGACGATGCCGTCGTGGACGTGCCGGCGGCAGGACTGGCGCTGACCATCCGCCTCGAGTGACCGGCAGCACTGGGAGCCGGAATGGCGTCCTCAGCTGTGCCCGTCCCGGTGCGCGATGCGCGATGCGCGGTTCCCTGCCTCGTCACCGAGGGGCGCTACAGAGCGGTGAGCATCTGGCGCGTGTTGCGTCGGACGATCGCCATGATCGTGCCCTGGGGGTTCACACCTGGGCTGGTCGGCAGGATGCTGGCGTCGTGAACCCGGATGTTGTCGTAGCCGTGGAGCTTCCCGAAGCTGTCGACCGCACAGGTGTTCCGGTCTTCTCCCATGGGCACGCTGCTGAAGAGATGGATCGTGCTCACGGCCACGGCGGTGCCGTGGGGAAGGGTCCCGAGCGCGGGGAGCTGGTCGGGTCGTGTGAGCGAAGGCTGCCCCGCGATTGGCGAGTACAGTTCACGGGCGCCTGATTCGAACAGCAGGCGTCCGAGATGCTCCAGGCCCTGGCCCATGCGGCCCATGTCCGCGTCGGTCAGGTCGTACCGGACCAGGGGTTCACCGAGCATCGGCAGGGCACGGACCGTGCCGCGTCCTTCGCCCTGCACGGCCACGTAGAACACGCCAACCTTGCCCCAGTCGGCGAGCACTGCGCCTCTGTCGGCGACGTCATCGCCCAACCACATGGCGACGTGAGGCAGCGAGGAGTGCGAGCAGCCCAGGGTGATCGCCGGCTTGAACTCGGAGACCTGGCGGACGGGCACGCCATAGGCCGGATCGTTGATGGTCTCGGAGAAGCGGGCGGCAATCCGGACCATCGGGTGGAGCCGCAGCGCATCGCCGACATTGCGTTTGATGCCGGAGCGTCGCAGCAGGACCGGGGTCTGGACCGCCCCACCGCAGACGATGATCTGGTTGAAGGTGATGCGCAGCTTCTCGCGGCGTCCCCCCTCCTGCGTCGTGACGGCCTCGGCGGCGACGGCGCGGCGGCCCTTGAGCAGGATCCGCGTGACCTTCGTATCGGGCAGGACCCGCCCGCCCGCATCCCGGGTGCGCGGGACCATGGTCTCGGACATGGACTGCCGACGGCCTCGGGGTCCGTCATCCTTGTCGTACCGCCAGAAACGCTCGATCTCGCCGTGCTTCCACCCCAGCTTGTCGGCGCCGTCGACCAGCGTCCGCGAGTTGGGTGCGAGTCCGTCCGCCCGACGAGACACCGACAGCTCTTCTTCGATCTCGACGAAGTAGCGTTCAAGGGCCTGCATGCCGAAGTCGTCAATCCGGAATTCCCGGCGCCACGCGTCGAGGGTCTCGGCGTGGGGTCTGTGGTACAACGCCGCGTTGATCTCGCTTGCGCCACCCACGCACCGGCCCTCGATGTAGGTGACCCCGGTCCTGCCGAAGGTCGTATTCAGACCATGATTCCGGTACTTCTGGCTCATCTCCTGGGCGGAGTAGTTGGGCGCGGAGTCCACCCGGAGGTCCGGACCTTCTTCCACCACGAGGACATCGTGGCCCGCCTCCGCGAGCAAGGCAGCCGAGGTCGCGCCGCCCGGGCCGGACCCGACGATCAGGATGTCCGTCTGCCGTGTCCTCACGCTGGTCCTCCGCGTTCGGTGGCTCCGCTGTGTCCATGCCTCGCACCCTCGACCACGGCCCAGTAGGAGAACGTCCCCATCTTCTCGTAGAACAGGGTCCAGCTCTTGAGCGGTCCAGGCAGCTTCCGCCACGCATCGAAACAGGCACGGCGGGTCTCCAGGTCGAGCTCGTGGAACCGCCTCCCCGCTCCTCGGCCTGTACAGTATCCGTCGAATGACAGGGTCAGCGCGGCCATCCCGGTTGCGACATGGGGCGCCATCCCTCCAATGTGCGAGAGCAGGTCCTCGGCTGCCGCATCGACGTGTTCAGCGCCGGCCAGAGGCGCCCCGGCACCGTCCGACACGACGTCGGCAATGAGCCGTCGCACGGTGGGACGCAGACGGTCGCGGGTGGTGGCGCGCAGAATGCGGAGCATCATGTGCGGCCTATCCCCTTGCCCGGGACATGCCGCTTGCAGTCGGCTGGGACGCTGGTGCGTCGTCCTCGCAGCGGGGTCTACTTGGGGCCGGTTGCCGGCTTCATCTGCACGGCGGACGCAACGAGTTCGTACTTCATGCCCTGCTTCTCGGGCACGGCACCCTCGGCGCCACTCTCGGATGCGTAGTGCTCGACGGTCTCCTCGTCGATCTCTACGGCCTTCAGGATGCCCTCGAGCTGCGCGATGTTTCCTGCGCCCTGCTTGTCTACGCTGAATGCATGGTCCTTCATGGTGACGCGGATCATCGCCTTGGGGTCCGTGGTGTCTTCCGGCGTGATGACCATCCAGCAACCCATCTTCTGGCAGACATCTGCAACGCGTCCGCTGACCCGGACCGTGGTGTCCACATGACCCGCCGGGTTGGCGAGAAGGTCTCCGCAGGCGAGGGTCTTGTCTGTGGAGAGGGTGAAGGCGTCTCCGTACGTCTTCCAGTCCGCGGCTGCCGCTGCCACAGTCCCGGCGTCGGCTGTCGCCGGGGCGGCCTCCACAGCCGGGGTCTCCGCTGGGGTGGGGGCCTGTGCGGGAGTGGGGGTGCCAGCGGCGTCATCTGCACCGCAGGCGATGAGGACGAGTGCAGTGAGGGCAGCGCGCATAATGAGCTCCGTACGAGGGCCGGATGGTTCCGGTGGGCGATGGGGTGTAACCAGCATGGTCGGTGCCCGGCGAGACCGCCGTCGCCCAGGAACGACATTCGAGGCGGTCGCTACCCGGTGGAGTGGGGCGGAGGCGCGGGCGGAGCGTGTTCCGAGGCCACTGCCCCAGCGCCGATCCTGCCCGCCAGCCGGACGAGTTCCTGGCACCATGCGTCGAGGGTCCAGCGACCGAACATGGTCGAACCGGACTCGTATCCGTGCTCTGCGAACTCTTCGGGTGTGACGATGTATCCGCCATATTCGCCAGCATAGGTCGTGAGAGCAACGGGTCCATCATGGACCTCGGCGAGGGCTGCTCGCAGGCGATGACCTGCCGTCGTGGTGGGTTCTCCCCCCAGCCCCGCGACGAGCAGCGGACCGATGCGCTGGACCTGCACCGGAAGCGTGCGAGGCAGCCACGTGCGGACGGGAGCGGTCCCGTCTTGGAGCTCCTTCTGTGTGCGCCGCAGCTGGTCGTCGATGAACGCGGGGACCAGGGCGTTCGACAGGAGGACCCGGCCGAGGATTCGTCCCTCACCGTCATCCCCCTGGGTGACGAGCGGCAGCCGCCCCGCGCGCGCCCGGAGCGTGTCGTCATCCCGGCTCCCTCCGCCGGTCGTTCCAATCCGGCGAAGCGTCTCGACCAGCAGGCGGGTGGGAGCACCTGCACCCACGGGACCTGGTCCCTCCAGCGTCCCCAGGACGACGCCAAGCCCGAGTTCGGGACCGATCACTGGCCGCGACCCGCCGGGACCGTCGGGCAGGGTCACCGAGGGGAAGTCGACGACTTCCTGGACCCCCAGGAGCGGGCCCTGCATCGGCTGCCCCTGTTCCGGTGCAGACGCGTGCAGTTGCGTACACGCCCGGGCCTGGGCCTCTGCGATGGCCTGCAGGTTGTCCTTGCCCCTGCCGAACGGGCCTGTCGTCCGCCCCGACCGGGCATCCCATGTGCTGTTCGTGGTCACGTCACCGGTCGGGCCCTGGGCCAGGATGGCGATGAACCCGTCCCCGAATCGCTCCTCGAGCAGCCGGGCAGACGTTCCCTTGTGGTCGGGAGACACGATGGCGTGCTCGCTCTGCAGACAGGTCCCGTGGAGCCCAAACCAGCTGACCAGGCCGAGAGGTCGTCCGTCCATGGTGTCTACGCGGACGAGGTCCATGGCGGGGTCGGTGGCGAGGTGGGCCGTCGATGCCTCTACCGGCGTGACGCCCTCGTTGCGGTTGTAGGCGCGCCAGGCCCGGTTGTGGAGCAGGGACTGGAGGCCGCTGTCCGCCCGGAGCGTCCAGGCTTGGACCGGCTGGAGGGAGCCAATGGCGCGCGCAGTGGCCGCTGCGATTGCGCCCGCGATGCCGTCGACCATGGCTTCGTCGCGCCCGCCGCAGGGGATGTCGAACCAGAGCGTCGAGGCATAGCCGCCGGGACCGCTGTGGTTGTGCGTTGCGCACATCATCACGGCATCAGGCGCCATGCCATGGCGGTCCGCGAGCAGGGCCTCCGCGCGCCGGCGGACCACGCCGGTCATGAAGCAGATCTCCGCGAGCACAAGGACCTGCACGGCGCCGTCTGCGCCGGACCGGGTCGCCCAGGCCCTGCACTGCAGGGGCTCATCGCCGTGGGTGGCCGTAAAGTGCGCCTGCCCCCATCCCTGCTTGGCGCGCCCAGAGCCGATCGCGGGGATGTCTGCCCGGCCGAAGCCCATGTGCAGGAGCGGAGTCATCGATTCCTTCCCGGGAAGGCGAGGCATGGGGACATGCCGGGACAGTGGGGTGCATGCATGGAGCGGACCGGGGCGTGGGAGGGGCGATGGGCTTCCCTCACGGTGTCCAGATCACCCCGTCGCTGGTCTCGACGACCTCGCAGAGCGCAGTCGTACTGAAGGGTGTGTGGACGATGGCCAGGTTGCACATCTCGTCGGTGGACTCGAGCCCGTAGTTGACTTCGGCGTCTGTCGGGTTCTCCCATGTGCACGCGTATTCGAATCCGGTGCCGGCGGGAACGACGAGGGGTGGGTCGTACTGGGTGATCTTCGGATTGTGCCAGTCATCATTGTCGAAGAAGATTGCACCGGCTTCGGTGCCATCCCAGGGGCGGACGGTGAACCGGACGCCCTTCTCGTGCATGTGTCCGGCGAGGAAGATGACTTCGACGTCTTCGTTCATCTCGCAACGCGTCCACTCGGTGACCGTCTCTCCGGCGGGGATCGAGATGGTCTCATCGCGGACCTGCCCTCCCCAGATGCGCGCCTCCACGTCTTCCGGGTCGATGGTGTAGGCATTGATGTAGCTGTAGAGGGTGACCGGCTGGTCCGTCGTATTGACGTAGTGGACCTCATGGATCACCTGGAGCTCGGGCGGGAAGTCCGCGACCGTGTTCTCGGGCAGCTGCATGACTCCCTCTGCGTCATCCTGATTGCCGAAGAACATCAGCTGGTCTTCCATGAGCGACGCGTTCCCGTACAGTTCGTTGCAGTCGAACTGGCCCTCCGGGAGAACGGTCCCGCCCAGCGATACGGTGGACAGCGTCATGTGATGGGTACCCGGGTTCTGGAGGAACTGGACCCGGTTGATGGGAGCGAACGAGGTGTTCGGCGCGTTGTAGACCTCGCACCACCAGATCTCCGAGTACGGCTCCGCCACGAAGGGCTGCATCATGAGCTGGAAGCCCTCCTCTGGCGCGGGTGGCGCGAGGGTCGGGATGTCGGCGCTGCCGTCTGCTCCGGTGTCGGTGGCCTTGCGGGTCTCGCTGCTGGCACACGAGAGCGCGAGGACGAGGGGCAGAAGAGCGATCCGGCGCATGAGGGCTCCTTATCCTGGAAGCGGCACGGTACCGCAGGTCTGCGGAGATGCGGGGGACCCACCGTGGATGTCACAGATCCCTTTCCAAACGGACCGCCACGGGCCGTGCTGGCCGGCCGGGTGCGCCACGGCTACCCCATCCCGATGCGCTTGCTCCTCGCCCTCCTCCTCTGGCCGGTCCTGCATGGCTGCCACGACGAGCCGTCGACCTCTGCGGTGGCACCAGCCGTGCGCCCCAACGTGCTGCTCATCTCGCTGGACACCACGCGAGCGGACGCGCTCGCCTGCTACGGCAACAAGGTCGCGGCGACACCTGTGCTGGATGCCCTCGCCCAGCAGGGGACCCGGTTCAGCCGGGCATTTTCCGTCACGCCGCTGACCATCCCCGCCCACTCCTCGCTGTTCACCGGGCTGTATCCACCGCGGCACGGGGTTCGGGACAACGGCGACTTCTTCCTGGGACCTGAAGCAGTCACGCTCGCCGAGCGCCTCCAGGAGGCCGGATATGCGACGGCGGCCAGCGTGGGAGCGGAGGTCACCACGCATCGGTGGGGATTCGGACAGGGCTTCGAGGCGTACTTCGACGAGATGGGCGAGACGGCTGCGGATGCGGGGAGTCGCTGGAAGGTCGAGCGTCGCGGCGACCTCGTCGTCGACGATGCCCTCTCCTGGCTGAAGCCTCGCGTCGAAGAGGGGGCGGGACGGCAGCGAAAGCCGTGGTTCGCCTGGGTGCACCTCTTCGATGTGCACCATCCATACGAGCCCCCCGCGCCCTACGACGAGCTGTTCTCCAACCAGCCCTACCTCGGAGAGGTCGCCTGGGTGGACGAGCAGGTCGGACGGCTCGTGGCAGCCCTCGAGGAGGCGGATGCCCTGGACGACACGTGGGTGTTCGTGGTCGCAGACCATGGAGAAGGAATGGGCTCTCACGGCGAGCTGCTCCATGGCGTGCTGCTCTACAACGCAACGGTCCGGATTCCCTTCATCGTCCGGCCTCCGGGTGGCAGGGCGGCTCCGTCGTTCGAACATTTTCCCGTGAGTCTGGTCGATGTCGCGCCCACCATCCTGGCGCTGGCGGGCGTGGATGGTGCCGGGGACATGGACGGGATCGATCTCTCTCCATGGCTGGACCCGGGACAGGTCGGTCCCCTGCCGCCGTCCGATCGGGCCGTCTACGTCGAGAGCCTGTATGCCTTCCGGCATTATGGCTGGGCCGGGCAGCGGGCCGTCGTCACGGCAGAGACCAAACTCATCGACTCGACCACGCCGGAGCTGTACCGGAGAGACGACTACGCCGAGGCGGCCAATCGGGCGGAAGACGATCCGGGACTCGTGCGGGAGATGCACACGAGAGCAGCGGAGATCTCGGCCCGGCTCGCGGAAGCCACCACGGCCCAGGGTGCGCAGCTGGACGCAGACCAGCTCGCGCAGCTGGAGGCGCTTGGCTACGTGACGGCCGCCGCCAACGCGCCTTCGGAGGGGGATGGCTTCGAGCGGGGCCTGCCGGATCCGGTCCGCCGGCTGCCCGTCCTGCGGGACGTGGAGCGCGCGCGGCAGGCGCTGCAGCAGGGCGAACTGGAGGAAGCATTGCGGCGCCTCGATGCGGTCCTGGCGACGGACCCTGGCCTGGTCCAGCCCCAGCAGATGCGTGCCCAGGTGCTGTGGCGCACGGGGCGCGCAACAGAGGCACTGGAAGCGTTCGAGCGGCTCAATGCCCAGACGCGCTCGGCGGGCGTCGAGGTGAGTCTCGGAAGCCTCAAGCGCAGCCTGGGCCGGACCGAGGAGGCGCTTGTCCACTACGAAGCCGCGCTGGAGATGGAGCCCTACCTGGAGACGGCGTGGCGGCCCTACCTCCGGACGCTGTTCTCCGCCGGACGCGAGGATGCCCTCCTCGACGCCTTGGAGGCCGTCCGGGAGCGACGGCCTGAGCTGGGTACGGCCCAGGTCATCGCAGCGATGGTGGCCCTGGAGCGGGGTGCCTCGGGCGCCGAGCGGGTGCTGTCGGCGGTGTCGCAGACCCACCCCGACGAACCAGGAGCCCGCACGCTGCTCGCAGCGCGAGCCCGTCGTCGCGGAGACAACGAGCGGGCCATTCGGCTTCTCCGGGAGGAGCTCGCGCTGCCTACGGGGCTGCCGGGTGTCCGCATGGCCCTGGTCGAGGTCCTGGCGAGCGAGAAGCGGTACGCCGAACAGCTCGAGGAACTGGAGCGTGTCCTGCAGGACACGCCAGGAGACCCGGTCGTCCTGCATGCCCGTGCCCAGGCGCTGTTCAATCTCGATCGGTACGAGGAGGCGCTATCGGCTGCGGCCGCCTGCCTCGACATCACAGCGGTCGGGGCGGATTGCAAGCTCCTGCAGGCCAACGCGCTCAAGAAGCTGGGCCGGGATGCCGAGGCCGAGGCCGCGTGGAGGGCGGCGCGGGCGCTCAAGGAGCGGACCGAGGCCAAGTGATGTCGGTGTGCGCCCGAACAGCAGCGGGCGCCCCCCGGCAACGGCAGGAGGGCGCCCGCGGTCGTGCTGCGGAGCGTCAGCCCTCGGTCGCGACCCCAAGTGCGGTGTTCAGCTCGTACTCTGCCGACTCTCCCGTGCAGGAGTCATAGGAGAGGACGACGACCTGGTGGGCGCCGTCTGCGCCGGCTTCGTACGCGATGGACGGGCACTGGTAGTCCAGGGGTTCGTAGCTGCAGTCGAAGTTGTCATCCGCAGCGGCGGTCAGGCAGCTGTCCGGACCGTTGACGTAGATCCACGGGTCGAACGCGCTGTCGGCGGCGACGGTATCGACGCTGACGAGGAACATGTCGCCCGCGCTGAGCTCGACTTCCCACACGTCCACCGTCTCACCGGCACAGTCGAGCCCCGAGGTGCCCGCCGCTGCGTCCCAGTTGTCATAGGCCTCCCAGTAGTCGATGTAGTCGCAGTACTCAAAGTAGGTGCGGGCGGTTTCGTTGTAGGAATCGGTGTAATCCCACACCAGGGTTCCGATCCCCGCGTCGTCCGTGAGCCGCGCAGAGCCGGTCTCCGCACCGTCATAGGCGACCGT
>JAYYRS010000380.1:0-13528 GCA_036126975.1 Myxococcota bacterium | reverse complement strand
CATCATCTTCCCTGGCTCACTGCCTCGCGACCCCGCCCCGTCCCCAGCGGACCCCCCGTCTTCCCGGACAAGAACATGCAGGCCAACTCCCCCCTCGCGTTTGACGAGCTGCCCCGCGGTGCCGGCGGCACTGGTGCGACTGCACAGATCCACCAGGTATTGAACGACTCCGACCTGGATGTTCCGACGAGCCTGTACGACGAAGCACTGGCCTATGCACGGGAGGGTCGACTGGCGCCCGCGGCAGAGCGACTCCGCATGCTGCTCGTCCTCGACCCGACGGATGCAAATGCCGCCCTCCTGCTCGGAAAGGTCCAGGCGGGCCGCGGACAATGGCAGGAAGCCCTGGCACATCTCGACAACGCGGCTGCGCAGGGAGCGCCAATGCCCGGCGGACTTCGCGAGGAGGTCGAGGTGAACCTCCGGCGCCAGGTCCAGGATGCCGAGCAGCATCGCAAGCGGGTCGCGGCCCGGGAACAGGCCGAGATCCGCGGTCTGCGCCAGGAAGCCAAGCGCCTCCGCTCCGACAATGCAGCGCTGGAACTGCAGGCGGAGGAACTCGGCCGAAGGGTGAAGCTGTGGACCAGCGTGACCGCACTGGTTGCGGGCTCCGCTTCGGCCCTGCTGCTCGCCGTGATGCTTTTTGGTACGAGCAGCGGTGCTGTTGCAGATGACGTGGCGGGAATGCCCAGCGCCGAACCCGCCGCGACGCCGGTGCCCATTGCCACCGTGCCAGTCTCCCCACCCGTCGACGGAACACCTGTGGGCGCTCCGGCGGACATCCCCACCGCCGCACCGGTCGAGATCGTGACCGTCGGTGCCGAGGTCGTGCCCGCCGCGCCGGCACCCCCCACCGTCGTCGCAGAGCCCATCACGACCCTGCCCACGGTGCACGTCGTGCGGAAGGGCCAGACCCTGGGCCACATCGCCCGCGAGCACTACGGCAAGTCGAGCGAGTGGAAACGCATCCTCAAGGCAAACGACGCCATCCTCAAGGGCTCTGTCAAGCGTCTCCAGCCGGGGATGGAGCTGGTGGTTCCGGCTCTGTAGCCACCGGCCGGCGGGAACGGTCGCGGGCCCGCCTGCAGGCCACGACGGTCTCCGTCCACGGGATGGTGGAAGGCTTCGCTAATCGACCATCACGGCGGCATCCGACCATGAGATGTCGCCGTCCAGCACGGGCTGCATGCTGCGATTCCCGCGTCCATGGCGGTTGGCATATGCGAGCACGTACCCCTGGACGATGGGGAAGCCCTGCTCGGGTGCGATCAGCCCCTCGGGACTTTCCAACGTACCGCTGAAGTCCGTGAACGTCTGGTGACCACCACCCACGACCGAGACATGCCGATTGTCACCCCGGTCGAGCGCAGCCCAGTACGGGGCGGCGTCTCCCCCGGTCCGCGGGTCCACGCTGCCCGTCATCAGGAGTGCCGGGGCGGAAAGGTTGGACAGGCCTGCGTCCCCGAACAGCCGCTGGTCCCCGGGTGCGAGCGCGATCCACGCGTCCACCCGAGGCTCGGAGAAGCCCGCCCCCAGCATGTGGGCTTCGGCTTCGGTCATCGTCGAGCAGTAGTCCGTCGTGTCGGAGCCATCCAGACAGGCCGCGATGACGGCCTGATCGAAACGCGCGCCCGCCGCTGCAAACAACGTATAGCCACCAAAGCTGTGCCCCAGCGCGACCACGCGTTCCCCGTCTGCCTCCGGCAGCGCAAGCACATGGTCCAACGCAGCACTCACATCGAGCGGACGCTGGTAGTAGATGGAGGTCTGGCGGTCCGCGCTGTCGAGAAAGGTGTTGCCCGTGTGCTCGGGTGCGACAACCAGCCAGCCATGGCTGGCGAGATGGTGCATCAGGAAGCTCGCAGCCTCTGGGAACGCCTGATGGCCGTGGCTGAACAGCGCCACGGGGTGCGGGCCATCGATCGGCCTCGCCCCCTCCAGGGCACCGGTACGAACGAACGCGCCCTGGTAGCTGATCTCGGCATCCGCCGTGTCGTCGGCTGCGGGGTACCACGTCGCCAGTGCCAGGACCCGCTCTCCGTCGCTTGCCGGGTCGGGATAGCGCACCTCGGATTCGGCGAATCCGACACCATGCGGCCCGAGAGCCGTCAGGAAGCCCGCCAGGTCAACCGCATCTGCGCCCGTATCGGCGCTCGGATTCACCGGCGCCCTCGAGCAGGCGCCGAAGAGGAAGGCAGTCGTGAGCAGGGCGATGTCGCGGCGCATCGGCACTCCGGTCGGGAGGCCAGGGTATCCGCCCACGGAGCGGCGCGGGGACCACGATGACATGACCTGCGCCGGGGTCCATCAGGCCGTCTCGCGCTGCCGCTCATCCATGGCGCCAACCAGAAGCCCCAGGACCGTCTCATCATCGAGCCCCATGAGACCGGCCCGGTCGAGGAGTTGATCGATGTCGGTTCGGAGGAGGTCCTCTGCCGCCTCGGCGACCTGCCCGACCCGGTAGGGACCGCCACGCTCCCGAACGAGTGCGCCCTCTCTCTCCAGCTCCTGCCAGGCCTTGGCGACGGTGTGGACGTTGATGCGCAGCGCCGCCGACGCCTCACGCAGGGAAGGAACGGCATCGCCCGGCTTCAGCACACCCGCCGCGATGTCCTCCTGGAGAGCACGCGCCACCTGCCGGTAGAGCGGCACGCCGGAGCTCGGATCGGGAGGCTTCATGGAGACACCTTCATGCCGCAACGGCCATCAGCAGCTCATCAAGGGGCAGAGGGAGAGGCTCTACCACGGCACCCGCGATCCGCAGGCGGGCTTCCGCGACGCAGGCGGGATCATCGAGGAGCGCCTCCAGGGTGGTCCCCCGACGCTCTACGTGCAGCGCGAGCTCGCCGAGGCCATGCACGGCGTCGACTGCACCACGGATCCGAATCCTCCGGAACCGCTCTCGCCAGGCGTCGACGGGCGCGCACCACTGCAGACCATTCCCACGCAGAAGCAGCAGGTGGTCACACAACCGCTCTGCGGCGGCAGCGTGCTGACAGGCCAGGACGACGGTGGACGCCGCTGCACGGTCCGCGATGGCGCGCTCCACGTGGACTTGAACCATTGGATCCAGGCCGAGAAACGGATCATCGAGCAGGTAGGTCCGTGCGCGTCGACCCAGGGTGAGCGCCACCCCGAGACGAACCCGCTGCCCCTGCGACAACGCGTCCATCCGCCTCGGGAGCGGAAGGTCAAACGCCGTGAGCAGTGGATCAGCGACCCGCGGCTCCCAGCCTGGCAGCCGCCGGACCACCGCGAGGGCGTCTCGGACCCGCAACCCCGCGTCAAGCGGCATGCCCTCCGGCAGATAGGAGATCGGGCCGAGGCATGAGACGGAGCCCGCGTCTGCCGCGAGGACGCCTGCGAGCAGACCCATGAGCGTGCTCTTGCCCGCCCCATTCGGACCAAGCACCGCCGTACAGGAGCCGAGAGGAAGGTCGAAGGAAACACCCCGGAGGCTGGCCCCGAGCGTGAGATTGCATGCATGGACTGCGCTCACGGTGCCTCCTCCAAACTGATCTCGCGGCAACCATCACCGTCCAGACGCCAGACCTCGCCCGTCGAGAGCACATGGACGGCGCCCATGCCGTCCGCGTCGAACCGGGTGTCGCCCACCAAGAGCGCCTCATCACACTCGAGGTGTTGGCCATTGGCGGTGATCAGGCCCAGTCGGGACGCCAGACCGCCGACCATCAGCCGTTGTGCCTGGCCAGCATCGTCAGCCTTGAGGAGGATTCCCACCATGCGCGGAAGGCTGGTGCGGTGGATCATCATCGAACGGTGCGGACCCCAGCCCGCGACCCCGATCATGCCCCGGACACCGAGTCGCTCGACGCCCCCGCCTTCCGTGGTCCGCCAGAGCTGCTTGCCCGCGAACGGATCCCGATCGGGGAACAGGAGGACCTCCTCCTTGTGCAGGGTCGTGGTGCTCTCCGGGACGCCCTGGGCGAACTGCAGGGGGACCACCAGCATTCCGGCACCGGCACACGTCAACCACGTCCACCGCTGCCGACCGCGACCCGCACTGCTCTCTGGCGACAGGCCCGAGAGCAGCACGCGCGCGCCAAGTCCCGCCGCCGCCATGAACCCGAACTGCATCATCACGCCGGTGATGAAGTTCCCGTACGACGCCAGGAACGCCACCAGCGCGCAGCCCGCCGCGACGATGAGCATGGCGATGAGCAGCCCGGCCCGCCCGGCTTCCGACCGCGCAGCGGAGCGGGTTGCGCTCCCCATTCCATAGCCGGCCGCCGCCGCGCCGCCGCCCAACAGCAGGAAGATCGGGTCGCCCGGACTGAGCACCCATGCCACTCCCGTGACGACGGTCATGAAGAGCAGGTCCACCAGGACGACCCCCAGCTCGAAGGAGGCAGGCGCCGCACCAAGCCCCGCCCAGAACTTCCGATCCCGGCTGCGCCCATCGATTCCCCGGATGACGCCGAATGAACACACCAGAAGACCGATCACGCCCTGGGCGGACTGCTGCGCCCAGGCCTGCGCACCGAGCAGTCCTGGCAGGGCCAGCAGGGACGAAAGCACCATCGCCAGCATGAACTGCCACCGGCTGAGAAGCGCGAGCTCCGCTCCAAGGCGGAGGCTCTGCAGGCCGCTGATGGGAGCAAACTCCGGGGGAGAGACCCGGACTTCGAGCGGAGCCTCCGACCGCAGGGCATCGGGGTCCGCGGCCCGGGCGGAGCGGGCGCTCGGAAATGTCAGCAGGGTTCCGTGTTCAGCCATGCCACTGTTCTACGATGATAGAACACCATGGCGGTGTATCAAGTTGTCACAGCCGTCCCGAGGTACCCTCGACGCGAAGCAGGAGCCGCCCATGCGCCGGACCAACACCAGCACCTGCATTGTCGTCCTCTCGCTGGCGCTCGCGTGCGGCGATGGCGACGGCTCTCCGCTGGCGCCCACCGCCCGGACCACCCAGACTGGCCAGCCCGACGGTCCACCCGACCCACTCGCAGGCAGAGCAAAGGCCGAGGTCTGCGCCGACCCATCGCTCGCGCTCATCCAGTGGGACTTCGATCAGCTCCAGCAGGGGTTCCACGACCTGTGCTGCGGCAACGACGGCCTGCCCGCAGAAAGCATGGAATGCACGCTGGACTGGCCCTTCAGTGACATCCCTCCCTGCACGGCATGGGCCCACATGCGAAACAGCATCTACGCCCGATACGGCTACCCCTTCACCAGTGGCACGTGGGCCAACGAGTTCGAGAAGACGTCGTGGTACGTCCGAAGAGACGACTTCAAGCCCGACTGGATGAGCCCGCACGCCGCACGCAACATCGCGCGCCTCCAGCAGAACGAGGCAGACAGGGTGGCCTGCTCCCGCTGATCCAGCCGGCTCTCCTACTTCTTCTTCTTGTTGTTCTTCATCTTTTCGAGACGGCGCTTCGCACGCTTGTGCTTCGCAATCCGCACCGCTTCCTTCCAGAGCTTCTCGGCCGCCTTCGGATTCTTCTGCCGCATGCGCAGCGTGCCCTGGTAGTACAGCGCGTCTGCTCGCTGCTTGTTGTCGATATCGGTGAATGCCAGGTACGTGGCCAGGTGTCTGTCGGCCTTCTTGAGCTTTCCCCATCGCAAGTACAGGCGAGCGATGTAGTAGTGGGCGCGCTGGTTCTTGGGGTCGACCGTCAGCACATGCTGGAAGATGCGCTCCGAGTCCTCGTACATGCGGTTGTACATGTAGACGCGGCCAAGCACCTGGTTGTTGATGATGTTGTCCGGATACTTGCGATGGTTTCGCAGGCCCGACTTGAGGGCCTCGCGCTTCTTGCCCTCCTCGATCCAGGTGAACGTGAGCGCAAGCGTCGCCGGCGGACGCAGGAACACTGCGGAGCGCTCGACAAGCAGCAGCTGCTGGATCCCGATCTCCCGCTTGTCTGTCATGTCGGGGATGAGCTTGGTGTGCTGCGAGACCACGCTGACCCAGTAGTTGAACAGGCCATCCCCCAGGTTGATGTCCGTGAATTCGGGTGCGAGCTCCTGGGTCTTCTTGACGGCCTTCATGGCCTCGTACCCACGGTGGAGCGCCTTCGCGAAATCCTCCTTCCGCATCAGGTGGATGGACTCGATTCCCAGGATTCCCGCCAGCAGGAAGTTCTCCCAGGCCTCGTTTCCGGGAATCTGGAGCGCCTCTTCGAGCTCCATGCGTGCCGCACGATTTGCGACTTTGTACTGAGAATCGTACTTGAAATCGAAGTTTTCGAGCATCAGGGCCTGCCAGACCAGCACCTGGCCCACCGTGCCCACGCCCCAACCACGGTTCACCACCGCCATCTCGTTGAACTTCTTCTTTGCGCCCTTGTAGTCACGCAGGAAGATCAGATCGAGACCCTGTCGACACTCCTGTACGAACTCCGGAGGGATCGAGAGCCACTCGCTCGCGAGGTAGGTGATGGCGGGCAGTGGCTTGCCCTCATGGCGCGCAAGATCCTTCGCGAGGGCGGCGACGCTCTGCGCGTCCACCGTAGGGATTGGCTTCGCCTTGCTGGATGCATTGCCAGACTTGCTGCTGCGGTCCGCAATCGGGCGACCCGTGACGGTGTCCGCCGCCGAGTCGTCATCATCCTCGGCGTCTGCTGCAAGCACGGTACCGGACACCAGACCCAGCCCGAGCACGGCGGCACAGGCGAGTCGATGGAGGCGCGAGCGGGGGTGCGGGCTCATGCGTTTCGCTCCTTGTTGTTTCGGACCACCGCTGCGACGGCATCGGTGAGGTCCCGCTCAAGGCGGGTGCCCATCAGTCCGTTGATCTCCCGGATCCCCGTGGGACTCGTGACGTTGATCTCGGTCAGGTAGGGACCGATCGTATCGATGCCGACAAACAGCAGGCCCAGCCGCTTGAGGTGCGGACGGATCGCAGCACAGATGGCCCGATCGGTCTCGCTCAGGGTCGTCGACTCGACACGTGCGCCAACGTGCATGTTCCCACGATGATCATCCGCGCCGGGTACGCGCAGCATCCAGCCGACCGGTTCTCCATCGATGAGGATGATCCGCTTGTCTCCCTCCTTGATCTCCGGGATGTAGTGCTGGACGATCACTGCAACGGTCCCGTCTGCCGTAAGGATCTCCAGCATCGACCGCAGGTTGCCGTCGCCATGCTCCGTCACGAGCACACCGCGGCCGCCGTTGCCGTCCCAGGGCTTGATCACCACACGACCTGGCGCCGCCGCCGCGAACCGCATGGCCCGGTCGAGGTCACGGGTGACAAGCGTCGGCGGGCAGAACTCCGGAAACTGCATCGCGAATATCTTCTCGTTGCACTGGCGAATCGACCGCGGGTCATTGAGCACCACCGTCGTCGGGGGCACGAGGTCCAGCACGTAGGTCGCAAAGACGTACTCGATGTCGAAGGGCGGGTCCTTCCGCATCCAGACGACATCCATCTCGGACAGCGCAATGTCTGCGGATTCCTCCGATCGGAAGTGGGGCGGTTGCTCGCTGGCAACCACACGCCTTGCCCGCGCGTGCGCACGCCCGTCCGCCACGAAGAGGTCGTCCGGCGTGCACATCCACACCGGCCAGCCGCGTCGGTCGGCCTCCACCATCAGCATGAACGTGGAATCACCTTCGACCTGGATCCGGTCGAGGGGGTCCATGACGAAGAGGGTGCGCAAAAGGAGCATCGGGCTCACCGGAGCGGGGTCGGTCTGGGGCAGCGTAGCGCGGGGCGGAGGACGAGGCCCGGGCGACCCATCGGACCACGCGCCAACGCGCGCTACTTGCCGATGCAGAACCGGGCAAACAACCGATCCCGGACGTCCTCGCGCACATCTGCACCTGTCAGCTCTGCGAGGCGTTCGAGAGCCGCCGTGCAGCGTTCCGCAGCGACTGCTGGACCAAGGGGCCCCAGCAGAGCCGCAGCGGCCTCGCGGGCATGTTCGGCGAGCGCTCGGCAGAGGTCATGCTGCCGCTGGGAGGTGAGCGCGGCACGCGCACCCCATGGTGTCGATGCTCCGAGAGCGTCCTGCAGCTCTGCCCGAAGTTCTGCCAACCCCGCGCCGCTGTGGGCAGACACGACGGTCACGGGGCCGACGTCAGCCGGAAGAACACAGACCTGGCCCCGATCGGCCTGCGTAAGCACGATCCGGTGCGGCAGGTCAGCCGCCTCCACAAGTGCCGCCCGCCCGTTGGGGCCCAGCGGCAGATGGGCAGGCAGGATGACCAGATGGAGGTCAACCTCTGCTCGGAGCTGTCGCGCCAGCGCCATGCCTGCCGCCTCGATCTCCCCCGGAGCATCACGAAGTCCCGCCGTGTCGAGCAGCGTCAGGGCGACACCATCCCACTGGACGCTGCCCTCTACGACATCTCGGGTCGTCCCAGCCTCCGGACTCACGAGCGCGCGGGTCCGACCCAGCAGGGCGTTGAAGAGCGTCGACTTGCCCGCGTTGACGGGCCCCATCAGGGCCACACGCGCCCCGTCGAGCTGGATCCGACCTGCGCGCCAGCTGCCCGCCAGCGCCTCGGTCTCCTCGGCGAGAGCCCGAAGATGGGCGGCAACACCGGCATCATCCTCCATCGACAGATCTTCGCCTGGATGGTCGAGCCGAGCCTCCAGTTCGGCAGCGAGGTCAAGAAGCCGGTCCCGGATGTCATTCAATCTCGCCTGAAGCGGCGCACCGCCCGCACGAGCCAGAGCCACGCCCGCCGGGGCCCGCGCAGCCACCAGGGCCCGCAGCGACTCTGCCCCGACAAGGTCCATGCGACCGTGCTCGACGGCCCGACGGGTGAACTCTCCGTGGCGGGCCGGACGTGCACCCAGCGCGACGAGCCGATCCAGGACGGCCTCCACGAGCACGGGATTTCCGTGTCCCGAGATCTCGACGACGTCCTCCCCGGTGAACGAGTTCGGCCCCGGCAGCCAGGCCACGAGGGCCTCATCCACGAGGGCCGTCTCGGAGCGGATGCGCCGGAGGCTCAGCCGCCTCGGCACCCAGTCCGGCCCCCCTGGACACGCCGCGCGCGCGATGTCCAGGGCAGCCGGACCGCTGAGCCGGACCATCGCCACTCCGCTGCGCCCCCAGGCGGTCGCGCACGCGACGATGGTGTCAGCCGCTGCCATGCACGACCTACTCTTCGCCGCCACCCACGGGAACGATGAGCACGGTCTTGGTGTGCCCTTCACCCTCGCTGCGGGTCTCCACGCCCTCGTGATCTGCGAGCGTCACGTGCACGGCACGGCGCTCGTAGCTGTTGAGTTCACGACGGATGCGGACGGCCTCCCCCGTCTGAACTGCCTCGTCGGCGAGCCGCATTGCGAGCTTCTTGAGCTTGTCCATGTCCCGGTCGGAGCGTCGGTCTCCCCGTCGGCCATCACGGTCGCGCCGGTCATCCCGGTCCCGATCCCGATCCCGATCCCGACCGCCTTCGACGTTCAGTTCGTAGGACCAGCCTGCCTGCCCATCCCGCTCCATCACGGCGCCAAAGAGCGCGCGGATCGCACGGAGATTCGCTCCGCGACGGCCGACGAGGTGCCGGGCGGAAGGGCTGTCGATATCGATGACAGCTTCGTTCTCGGCAACAGCGCGTGCCTTCACGGTGGCCTCGACTCCCATGTGGCCGAACAGACCCTCGAGCCAGGTCCGTCCCGCCTGTGCCCCGGAGTCATCGCCGTCGTAGGCGGGCCGGTCGTCGCGCTCGCGCCGACGGGGCCGGCGTTCGTCACGGTCGCGACCACGACCCCCGCGCCGGTCATCCCGATCAAAGCGGCCGCCGCGCCGCTCGTCGCGGCCGCGTGACTCACTCCGAGCCGCCGCTTCCAGCTGCTCTCTGCGCCTGGCAGCGCGCGCCTTCATCTCCTCCGGATCCCCCGCACGCGCGATGATCTTCACCGTGTCCTGCGGGATGACACGCCCGTCTTCATTGCGGAAGTGGGAGATGTCGAGCTTGTGCTCGACCATTTCAGGCTCGATGCCCAGGGCCTCGGCTGCCTTGGCGACAGCCTCGTTGACGGTGCGGCCGATGGCCGTGACGGTGTTCTCGCTCATCAGGGGTGCTCCAGCGTGGAGTGATGCGGGGGGCAATGGGTTGCCCGGCCGCTCGGTCGGTGGCCTCAGGTGGCCGCAGGTGCGTTCGCGGGGACGTCCGGAAACTTCCGCTTGATGAACCACTGCTGCACGATGGTCAGCACCATGTTCACGCTGAAGTAGAGAACGAGCCCGCTCGGGAAGCTGTACATGAAGAAGGCAAAGACCAGCGGCATCATCTTGATGAGCTTCTGCTGGGTCTCATCCAGGGAGGCCGTGGGCATCATGCGCTGCTGCAGGAACATCAGGACCGCATACATCGTGGGGACGATGCCGTATGGGTCGGCTTCGGTCAGGTCCTGGAGGTACAGGAACTGGGTGTCGTACAACTCCACGCTGTAGAGCATCACGTTGTACAGCGCGATCCAGACGGGGAACTGGATGAGGGTCGGCAGACAACCACCCATCGGATTGACCTTGTGCTCCTTGAAGAGCTTCATGGTCTCCTGCGTCTGCAGTTCCTTGTTGTCCTTGAACTTCTCCTTCATCGCGTTCAGCTTGGGCTGCAGCGCCTGCATTTTGCGGCTGCTTTCGAAGGCCTTCTGCGTGAGCGGGAAGAAGAGAAGCTTCACGAAGATGGTGAGCGTGATGATCGCCACGCCCCAGTTCACCACGACCTGCTGGAAGAGCTTCAGCACGAACAGCAGGATCTTCGCGAAGAACCCGAACCAGCCGAACTCGACAGCGTCTTCAAGCTGGTGGCCGAGCGCCTTGAGGGCGTCGAGGTCCTTCGGGCCGCTGTACGCGGTGTAGGTCACGGTGCGCTTGTCGCCCGGCGACAGGGCAGCGCCCTGGTGGAACACACCGATCCGCCCGCCCGGCGTGTCGTCGATGACCAGCTGGCCCTCGGCGGCCGGCTCGTCCGGCACGAGAACGGCGAAGAAGTACCGGTCCCCGACGCCCCACCACTCGACCGCGCCGTCGTAGACCTCCGACGCCGGGCCGATGACATCATCGAGGTCTTCGAGGTGTTCGACGCTGCCATCGACATGCAGGACGGGGCGGACGGCGTTCATGAACCGACCCGCGTCTCCGGACATCTCATCAGCGACACCCACCCAGGGCTTCAGGGGAGCGTTTCCACGGTTCTCAAAGGTCACCGCCACGTTGGTGGTGTGGGCAACGGCCCCGGGTGTATAGACCTTGGTGATCGCGAGGCCGTCGGGCCGGAGCCGTCGCGCGATGACGGTGTCTCCGTCCTTCGTCACCCGGTAGGCGCCCGGACCACGGCCCACACCGCCATCGTCGTCGAAGGCACCCGCGCCGGCGATGACGAACGCCCCGTCTTCGCTGAGCACTTCATGGGCTGCCTCACCCCCCGCGTAGGGCACCCAGCTCTCCTCGGCTTCCCCCGACACCTTGTCGATGACCCAGGCGTAGAGGGGCGTGACCGTGCGGCTCTCGCTGTAGCCATCCAACAGCAGGTGCGTCAGCGTGCCGTTCGTTGATGTGACCTCGCCGCGGAATCCATCCCCCTGGGCCGCCACCTCATGAAACGGCACGGTCTCGCCGACCGACACAGGCTCGGCCGCAGCCGCCACGGGCGCGCTGTCGACCGGCGCCGTGACGGGCAGGACATCCGCGTCGGACCCCTCCATGGAAGCCGCACCACCATCCTGCACCGGGAGAGGCGGTTCGGGGGCAAAGAAGGCGCTCCAGATCAGCCACACGCCCAGACTCAGGGCGACGGCCAACAGCGCACGGCGATCCTGCTCACGGTTCACCGCAGTCTCCGTTTCCACACACCGTCTCGGAGAGCGAGACGCCTGCGGGGGGCACCGGGTCCAGACCGCCCGGATGGAAGGGGTTGCAGCGGAGTATGCGCCATCCCCCAAGGATGGCGCCCTTCACTGGTCCGTGCAGCCGCACGGCGTCGAGGGTGTACTGGCTGCAGGACGGGTGGAATCGGCAGGACGGTGGGGTGTACCGGGACACCAGGTGCTGGTAGCCCTTGATCGTCCAGACCATGGGGTCGGCGGGCCTCATCGGCGGACCCGACCGGCGTGCCGCCGCGGCGTCGCAGGGATCCGCGTGAACAACGCACGCACATCAGAACGGATGTCGGCGGCATTCGCCTGGGCAGCCCTTGGATGCGCGATGAACACCACGTCCCATGTCCCCCGGAGGTCACCCCGCTCGTGGCGGATGGCCTCGCGCAGCCAGCGCTTCACGCGGTTGCGATTCACGGCGTTTCCCACCTTGCGGCTGACGGTGATGCCGATCCGGCTGTGGGGATCGGCGCCCGGAACGAAGAGACAGAGCAGGGCACCCTGGCGGAGCTTCTGGCCGCGCCCCTGCACCCGCCGGTAGTCCCGGCGGAGCCGGATCCGGAGCTGCTTTGGCAGTCCGCGCCCGCGGCGGTGCTTTCCGCCTTGTGTCGAGCCGACGGACATTGCACACGACCGTTCCCCGCAGAGCGGGTTCAGCTTGCCTTGGTGCGGACCGTCACCGCCAGGCGCTTGCGGCCCTTGGCGCGACGGCGGCGGAGGACGTTGCGACCACCAGCGGTCTTCATGCGGGCACGGAAGCCGTGGGACCGCTTCCGCTTGATGTTGCTGGGCTGATACGTGCGCTTCACGGCGAACTCCGACGGATCCGGGGAAGCAGGGTCTGCGGGAACGCTTGCGTTCCCGTCCTCCAGCGCTCGAGGTGCCGGGGGCTTGCCGGGTGCGGGGACCGCACAAGGCCAAGCAGACGGTCATGCACGCTCGGCGCACATCCTGCGGGGCCCGGCCCCGTATTCGATGAACGGTCGAGAAGCAAGCATTCCCGGTCCTCTCAACCCCCGAGGAACCACGATCCACAACTCGATCCACAGGATGTGGATAACCGTAGACTTCGACCTGCACGCGATCCGCGCCGCTCGGAAACCCGGTTCCGGAATGCCGGTTTTCCACTGGTTGTTGCCCCCGATCCTCTCTACTTTTCCACAGACTGTACGAGGATCACCATCTGCAGTGCAAAAGCTGTCGATCAGGGGAATCTCACCGTCCTGCGCTTGTGGCAAGCCTCGCCTCGGGGTTACCCTCGCGCTTCCTCGCGGGTCGCTTTTCCACAAAGACAGATGATACCCGCCTTCCGCGCTCACTCACCCGATCGGATGACACCCGGAATGGACCCCCTCTGGCATCGCGTGCTGGCCGAACTCAAGACCCTCCTGCGGCCGGAGGAGTTCGACATCTGGATGGCCCCAGCTGAACTCGGGCGCGCGGATTCGAATCAGGTCGAGGTCGTCTGGCCCAATCGTTACTACCGAGACTGGGTCAATGGAAACCACCGGGCTGCTGTGGAACAGGCCGTTCGGGCCGCCGTCGGATGCGACGTAGAGGTCTTGCTTGGCGTGGCTGGTGCAGCCACGCCTGCGTCATCCTCGTCGGTCCCGGTGCCACCCGCTGCGCCGCCGGCGCCTGCCCCCGCGCCCGCACTCCCGCCCGGTGGACGCGAGCCAGCGCCACAGCCACCATCCTCCATCCCCGATGACAAGCTCTTCC
>JAYYRS010000379.1:0-3095 GCA_036126975.1 Myxococcota bacterium | reverse complement strand
GTGGCATTGGCCGCCTGGATGGGCAGTCGGATCACATCGCCGCGGGTGAGGTGCGCGGGGACGACGGCCTCGACCGAGAGCGGCAGCCGGCTGTCGAAGGTGTGGAGCGTTCCCGCGGTTTGGCCCCGCATGTCGTGTGCGAGTCCGAGGACCCGCCACGTCGTCAGTCGGTCGGGTACCCGGACAGCCACCGTGGCTGCCCCCTGGGGGTCCGTCACGACCTGCGGCGCGAAGAGGAAGGACTCCGGGAACCACGCTCGGGGGGGCGGATCGTCCACCGCCGTAGGGCTCGCGTCGCCGCGCGTGCCGATGGCTTCGGCCATGGCTGCCGCGCCCTTGGTGCCAAAGTTGCCTCCGAGCATGTTGTCAGGAGCCGGCGAACCGAAGCCCTCGGACGCATCGGCCATCTGCTCGGCGAATGCCTCGTCTTCCCCCCGAAGGGTCGGGGCATCGTCCATCGTTCTTCCCCCGCAGCCGGGCAGCGCGAGCATCAGGAGTCGAAGAAAAGGACTCATGGCTGCTCCTCGGTCACCCAGGCGGACCAGTTCTCGACATCCTCCGGCAGCCGGGTGCCGTCGAGGACGACCATCCTGGGCTCCGTGAGTGCGAGCAGGTCGCCCGGCAGGTGCGAGAGCCGCAATGGTCGTCCCCAACCATCCGTGGCGGGCTCCCCCCGGTCCGCGCATGCCTGCTGGGCCCGCCCCCACAGGCGTGCCATCGTCTCGGGCGCCATCTGCTCGTCAGCAGGCGCCGCTGCCTCCCAGGCGCGGGTCTGTTTGTGCAGCTCCGTCAGCACGGTGTAGAACGCGTCGACCAGGGGTGGCACGGGGTCGAACTCCCCGGTCGAGTGGAGGTTCACGCTCCCGTCGATGTCGGCAGGTTGGGGGAGCGCGCGCACCCGAAGCAGCACGGCCGCCGCGGCATTGGCGCCCTGGATCCGGCCCCGGGCGAGGCCCTGGGCATCCAGCACGCCGAACGCCGGGTCCGGCGTGGAGACCACGGGCCGCAGGTCATCGAGCGCGTCGGTGTCGGGAAGGGCGGCCAACTGGGAGAGTGCAGCATCGACGCCGAAGAGCCCGACGCTCGCCGAACCGCCTCCTTCACCTGCATCGGTCCGGACCGTCAGCGTTGCTGTCTCGCCCGGGCGGTACGCCGCCTTGTCGGACGACAGCCGGATGTCGAGGTCCGACACGGATGGCACCCAGACGAGGGCGCGGGCGCCGGACACCTCGGCCGTGTACCAGCCGTGCGCGTCAGCAGGCAGGGAGAAGGTGGCGGTCCGCTCGGCAGGGTCAAGCTCGGCCTCGATGCCCGCCCCGCCCGGTTGGCGCAGCTGCACGGCATCGGGCAGCTCTCCCGCGAATTCGGGGCCGCGAAGGACGGTCATCGCGACCGTGGAACCGGGTCGGGCGATCACCGGCTCCATGCGCAGGCGCAGGTCCGGGATGCGGCCCGGTCGAATCCGGACCGTCGTGGCCCCCAGCGTCTCGCCCGCGCGGGTCGCCTCCACCCGCAGTGCGTAGCCGTCGATCACCTCGGGCGCGGTACGGGGAGGCGGGGACGCGCTGGGTGCAGCAGACACGGAGACCCGCGCGGTGCCCATCGCCGTCGTCTCGGGTCGGATGCGGTCGGCGGCCCGGGCAATCTTGATGGCCACGCAGGTGCGGACCGCCGCCGGCAGCACACCCGGGTCGTCCCCCAGAAGCACCACCAGCCTGGCCCGAGCGTCCGCCCAGGTGCGCCATTCCAGGACAAGCCCTGCGTCACCATCTCGGGTCGAATCCGGCAGGCAGGCTCGCGCCTGCCGGGCTGCCCGATCGATGGCTGCCCGAATCGTGGCGTCGACGGCGGGAGCACCGCTGACCTGCACCGATACATCGGGTCGGTCCGGGGCACGGAGCCGCCAGGCGGCCTGGAGCGTCCGGCGGCTGCCCGGTGTCCAGACGGTGCGTGCGATGGCCGACGCTGCGCACTGCCCCAGGTCGTCTGCGGGAGCGATGACATCCTCCAACCGGCCGGCGGCGTCGAGTCGCACCGCGACTGCAACGTCGGTTTCGCTGTCGGCCGCGAGCTCCGCACACCGTTCCAGCGCCGGCTCAACGGCGTCGAGGCTTCTCGCATCGGCAAGAGAGATCCCGGTGCCCTCTTCACCGACGAGTCGGGTCGCCGCGCGGACGACCGTGGGGAGTGGCGGTGGCGGTCGCACCGGTGCGACCGGAAGCGTGATGCTGACCGGTGGTCCGGGGTCGAGCTGCAGCGCGGCCACGCCGTCAGCATCCGTCATCGCCTCGGCACCCGCATCGCCCGGGTCCCAGGCGCGTGTCACCCGCAGCTTCGTGTCCGGGAGGGCCGCCCCGTCGGGTGTGGTGGCGCGAAGATAGAGACGATTGTTGAAGCCTTCGACCAGTCCATCTCCGAACTCGGTCACGGCCTCGACATGGATTGGATCCTCAGCGAACCGCAGCTGCGCCCGGCCGCGGACGCGCTCGCCGGCTGCGTCGGTCGCGATGAGGTCGACTCCCACGTCCACGTTGCCGATCAGGTCCGATGGGACCTCTGGCAGCGCGAGCCGGAAGCGACCCGCGGCGTCGGTCTGCGCGCCCGCCGGCAGGCCGTCCTCCGTCCAGCTGTGGGGGGGCTGCCATTCCCCCTGGAAGTCCCACTGCAGGGACAGGACAGCGGCCGCGACCGGTGCTCCGTTGGCGTAGGTCACGCGTCCCGAGAGGCCGGGTGAAGCCCCCGCGGCGAACCATGGTCTGTCGGCCTCGGCGGTGATCTGGAAACGAGGAAGGGTGAAGGGCGCGACCCGCACGACAACCGAACCCTGTTCGTCACCCGTGTGCAAGCGGATGGTCCAGTCGCCGGACGGTGCCTGCGTGTCGAGCGCGAAGGAACCCGTTGACACCCCCCATTCGTCTGCAGTGGTCCGCTGCTCGAGGACCACGGTGCCGTCTGGGTCGGTCAGGGTCCAGAGGCCGGGCCGGCCGCCGAGCGGAATGCGGTCCGCAGCCCGTACGGTCACGGCGCGGATCTGGATCTCGTCTCCCGGCTGGTACAGGGGACGGTCCGTGAGGACATCGACCCGTGCCGGTGCG
>JAYYRS010000378.1:0-5737 GCA_036126975.1 Myxococcota bacterium | reverse complement strand
CGCCTCTATGTCGAGGCGGAATGCATCGGCGATGACTGCTACGGCTACGTAGACCCCTTCAATGCCACCGTATCCGCAACGCTCGGCCTGGACGTCGTCACAGGCACGGACGGCAGGCCCACGATCGAAGCGACCGTCGGCGAGATCAGCCTGGGCTACGACCTGACCGGAACCGACATCAACATCGATGGCTGCTTCATCGGCGGCGTCGAAAACGTGCTCAACTTCTTCGGACTCTCGCTGTTCGACCTGATCCTCAACATCGCCTCCGGCTTCATCGATGACACGGTTGCCGACTTCGGACCGGAGATCGAGTCCCTGCTCGAGGACGCCCTCGGCGCAGCCGTCATCGAGCAGGAGCTTGAGCTGGAGGGTGTGGTGATGGACCTCGGGCTCTACCCAGCCGAGATCGACATCGACAACCCGGGGGTCCGCGTTTGGATGGATGGCTACACGGCGGTGGCAGCACCCGCCGATTGTGTCGCGTCGTACGACCCCGGCGGTAGCCTCGCCACGCCTTCCGACCCCCCGCGTCTCGACGACGTCCCCGACGACGCGCCGGGGTACCACGCTGGCCTCCACCTGTCGGACGACTTCGGCAACCAGGCGCTGTATTCCCTCTGGCGGGGGGGGCTGCTGTGTCAGACGGTCGACGAGGAGCTCACCGGCTTCCCGCTCGACACCTCGATTCTGGGGCTGATGGCGGGCGACGCATTCGCCGACCTCTTCCCCGACAGCAAGCCCCTGGTCATCGAAACCCGGCCCATGACGCCTCCCACGCTGCAGTTCGGTGGCGAGACCGACCTCGGGATCGACGTCCGCGATCTGGGCCTGGACTTCTATGCCGAACTGGATGGTCGCGAGGTGCTCATCGTGGGGATGGAACTCGCAACGCCAGCCGGCATCAACCTCGCCTTCGACAGCACGACGGGCGACGTCGGGGTCGAGATCGCCCTCGAGGCTTCCGATCTCGACGTCGCCGTGACGCAGAACGAATTCAAGCCCGGCACCGAATCCGACATCGAGGCCAACTTTGCAGGCGTATTCGACACGATTGTCGGACCGATCCTGGACGGCGTCGTCGGAGACCTCTCCCTCAGCCTGCCTGGATTCAGCGGTTTCGGCCTGACCGGGCTGGATCTGCAGGGCGTCGGCACCAACGGTGACTGGCTGGGGGCGTACGCCCAGGTCGGTGCCGTGCAGTACGAGTCTGCGGGGTGCGATGACGAGGCGAGCGACTGCAGCGGAGGATGCGGCACGACGGGACGCGGCGGCGGGCGCGTCGTTCTCCTGACACTGCCGCTTGCACTCGTTCTCCTCCGTCGGCGCAGCGACGAATAGCGCGTTCCGGTGGCTTCGGCTGTCGGATGCGTCATCGATCCCAGCGAGCCGTTCCGAGGGCAGCGAGGCCCGCCCGCCTCGCTGCGACCATGCCGACCTGCGGCAGGTGCAACTCCAGCTGCCAAGCGAAGCCTCCCCGCTGCAGCAGCCACGCCTGGATGCGCGGCGCCATCGGGTCATCCGGCATGCATGTGCCGACGCGGACGGCATCAAAGACCGGAAGGTCCCGGTAGGTGCCTGCGTCCGCGAACGTCCAGTGGCATCCGTTGCGAGGCTGCAAGGTGCTGGTCTCGCTCGACAGCCGCCACGCCTCCACGCGGACACCCGTGGCCGGATCCGTCAGCGACACCCGCAGCAACCCGGGCCCGGGCCCGGGCCGAGCACGCCAGCCCTCGGGGACGCCAACGGAGAAACCGCCGGCCGCATCCTCGAAGCGGCCCTCCACCACCACGCCCGCCGGCTCGACCTCCACCCGCACTGGAGGTTGCGCATCCGGCAACACGACCCCTTGCGGCACCGGGCGGACGCTTCGGCAACCCGCCATCATCGCAGCGAGCAGGACCAGGACAGGATTCATCGCGGCGGCCCCAGGGCCTTCCGGTGGGCGGGTCCTCCCCAGAGACCGAGAAAGACCTCTGCCTCGGTAGCCGGGCTCTTCGCCACCCGAAGGGCTGCGCGCACCGAACCGCTCGGGAGCGCCGCGACCGCCTCGGCACGCGCGCGAGCACGCGGCAATGCGAGCCCCTCGTCGACCACCTCGTCGACCAAATCCCAGTTCCGTGCAGCAGAAGCAGACATCCGTTCCGCCTGGGCGAGAACCAGGGCCGCACGACGGTGACCGATGCGCGCAACCAGCCGGCGGGCCCCGCCCCACCCTGGAGACACCCCCAGCCGCGCATGCACGAATCCGATCCGTGCCGCTGCCGATGCCGTGATGTGATGACAGGCCGTCAGGATCTCCGCTCCGCCACCCAGGGCCGGCCCATCCACCGCCCCGAACACGAGGCTCGGGAGCCCCGCAAGACGATCAAGCGTGTCCGTCATGAGGGAGGTCATGGCCGCAGCCGCGCTGCCATCGAGCAAGTGCGCGCGAACGGCGCGGAGGTCCCCGCCGGCACAGAAGGCCCGGCCACCTGCACCATGCAGGAGCACCGCTGTCGGTGGCGAAGCCTCGAGCTGCTCGACTGCATCTGCAAATGCGAGCATCATCGCAACGGAGATGGCGTTCCGACGACGGGGATGGTCGAGCACCACTTCCGCGACCGCTCCCGTCCGCAACATCCGCACCGCCCCATCTCCGGGAGGAAGGGCCCGGAGCCTGTCGGCGGCCGCGGCGGGGTCGGGCACGGAGGCATGCATCGCATCCGTCCATAGCCAGCCGGTGGTGCCAGCGCTCCGCAGGCCGAATATGATCCTGCCGCCGGAGGCTTCATGCGCAGTTCCCTCGCACTCTTCTCATTCCTCTCCCTCATCGGCTGCGGCGGCGGTGGCGAGCTGGCCGTGGCCGGCAGCGTCGGTGGTGAGAAGTTCAACGCCAAGACCGCATTCTTCGGCGGTCCCTTCATCGCCTTCACCACGGCGGAGGAGGAATGCATGGACTTCGCCTGGGTCAAGAAGAGCATCGACGAGGGCGACGAGGTCCCTGTAGACCGGAACGTGACGTCCCTGCTCCTGACGTTTGACGAAAGCGATGTGACAACCGGAAATCACTCGGTGGAAGGAGACGCCCCTGTCGACGCCCGGTTCGTGGGTGTCCAAGGAGACGTCCTGACCGTGCACCGTGCCCGCGAAGGCTTCCTGGAGGTGACCGAGCTGGAGGACGGCGACCATGCCATCGGTACCGTGTCGCTGACCTTCGAAGACGGCAGCATCGCGGGCGACTTCGACATCGATTGGTGCGCCAACCTCTCCTCCAAGTACTGACCGGTGTGGGCGGGGTTCGCCCTCGCGGTGGCGTGTGCATCGGACCCGTCACCGGCACCGGTTCTCCCTGGCGCAGAGACGGAAACCCGAACGTGGCGGCGCGTCGGGAGCACCGCAGACGGCGCGGCTCCAGCGGCCGCGACCACGGCGGCCGCGCGGTGCGCGTCGCCCTGTGTTGCAGAACTCTGGGAGCCGACCGGAAGGACGCCAGATGTGCCTTCCATCGTGCTGCTCCGGTCCGGCAGCACGATGCGGGCAGCCGACCGGCGCGGCGTCTGGCGGACGACTTGGAGGGGCTTGTCCGGCACCCTGGCGCTCTGCCTCGGTGACCCTCTCGCGACCCCGCCCGCCGGCGACCCGGCCGGCTTCCGCCTCTTGCACGCACGTTCGGACAGCTGGGCATGGAGCGTGCACCTCAGCGGCGCGAACCCCTGCGGTCTCGACGGCCAGATCGAACTCGATGCGCATGGCCATCGGGTGCGCACCCACGGTCTGCGTGCAGCGACCCTTCCCTGGGCGGAAGGCGGCCGCGAGGCGGTGGTCCCGGTCGCGAGACGCATGGCACGCGACGCGGCGGAGGACCGCTGGCCCGAGGCAGATGAAGCCGAGCGTGCGCGCATCATCGCTGCGCTGGCCAAGGACCCGGAGGCTGCGCCACTGGTCCGCCGCCTGGAAGCAGGCCCTTGAGATGCTCCCCGCGCGCTACCGGGTCACGAAGCGGGTGATGCGGGCCCCGAGGTCCTCGACCCGGGTGGGGACCTGCACGAATCGCCGCTGGGCCTCTCGCAGGTCGACCGACTCCGTCGCAATGTGATGCAGCGCGAGCGCGAGAGCCTCTCCCGGACCCAGGTCGGCAACGGCGCCCCGCGCACCGACCATCACCACACCGGCCGCGGCGAGCGGTCCGAGCACCTCTCGGAGAACTGCAGGCGTAGTGACCTCCCACAGCGCGACGGCGTGCCGCTCCCACTCGACCGGGCCTCCATCGGGTCGGGCATCTCCAAGCCCCGCTTCGCGGACCTCGGCGGCGACCGTCTGTGCGAGCGCCGGGCCTGGAGGGGCATCGAGCGTGCAGTCGACAACGGCAGCACCCTCCCCCAGTCCGGTCACCCTCCAGCCGGACAGTCCTTCGTCGAGCAGATGCACGACTTCACCGGAAGCGACATCCACGCCGTGGAGCCCGACCCGCGCCCGGCCGGCTGCCGGCAGCCGTCCCGCATCGACGACAAGGCCTGCGGACGCCGCCTCCCCCAGCCACCGTACGGCCCGGGCGGGGGTGTCCTCGACCCACACCCCGTCGGACTCAACCGTCTCACCACCCCGCAGGACCACCCCGCGTACGCGGCCTCCCTCCACGTGGAACCGCTCGACCGCCACCCCCGTGCGGACTTCGCCATCTGCCTGGATCCGCTCGGCAAGTGCCGCGAACACTTCCTCGGTGCCGCCCGCCGCCAATACCCGGGGGGCGGCGTCGGGAATGAAGTGATGGCGCCGCGCCAGACTGGCGCCGAGTCGTCTGCCCGGTGCTCCCCAACGCCGGGCCGCATAGTCGGCGTACAGCGTGTCATAGGCCGGTACGCCCATGCGGCGTACCACCCAGTCGCGGACCGTGCGCTCTTCCTGCCCACCCCCCACCAGCTCCGCGAGCGCATTGCGACCCCGGGCCCGTACCCATGCGCGCGCCGCCTGCCGACGCACACCGTCCGGGAGGAGCCCTGCGACCGCGTCCGGGCGCAGCGGAAGACAACGGGTCGTGCCGCCCCTCGCGACGGAGAGCCGAGGCGATGGAACGTCTCGGAGCGGTCCGAGGACCTTCTCGAAGGCGCTGCGGTTCGTGCCTGCAGGAATCCGGATGCTCCCGTCGTGCTCTGCGAGGTCAGGCCGGGACAGCCCCGCGGAGCCCTCTCCTTGCTGCAGCAGCAGGACAGACTCGCCATGGGCCGAGAGCGCGGCTGCCGCACGAAGGCCATCCGGTCCGGTTCCAATCACTACCCGCTGCGGCATGTCTCGCTCCCTGGCCCTACAGCACACCCTAACCCCCGGTCAGAGCAGCGCTGCCGATCGGCCCGAAGCGGTGCGACGCGAGGCGCCCACGGCGGCCGAGCCTCTGGCCGGAGGGCGCGGCCAGCTGCGACCCAAACCGTGTCCTGCCAAACCGAGTCCGTCTGCGCGCCCGCGCGGGCCCGGCCCCAGCCTACCCCCCGCTCGACCCGTCTGCGCTCTGCAAAGGCCCAGACCGAACGGTTTCCACCCGGGGCGCGTAGATGCTCAAGGTCGAGCTGCCGTACCGCCGCTGCCGTACCCGTTCGAGGTGTCCCTCCTCGGCCGGGACGGCGCTGCCGGTGCGATGCTCGATCGCAAGACACCGCTTGACGGCCGGCGCGGCGACGCGCACCCAGCCTGCAGCATCGTCCGCATAGGGGGGATCGAGGAAGACGAGGTCCCACACCCCCGAGCGTAGGGTGCCGCGGAC
>JAYYRS010000377.1:0-2589 GCA_036126975.1 Myxococcota bacterium | reverse complement strand
AAGGGGGTCCGTTTTCAGATCCAGTGCTGCAGCCTGGAGCCGCAGCCCCCCAACCGACAGGGCTGCCGATCCGCTCTGCTCCGACCGGAAACCAATCCCACTCGCGCCGAGCGACCATCGAGAACCCTCGACCCGGACGTCGCCGCCCCGGATCCTGAGGGTTCGCCAAGGGAAGGCGTCCAGAACGTCTTCGCCCACCGTGACACCACGGAGTTCACGCAATCCGTCCTCGTCCACGTGCATGCGGACCACGGGCCGCACGATCTCCACCGCGTCCAGCGAAGGCAGCCCATCCTCCAGCCGGAGACTGGCTTCGATGCGCTCCACCGCCAGGAATGCGGCGCCGTCCCGAGTGGGCTCGTCGGACCTGTGGGACATCACGAGCCCTTCGACATGGACCCGTCGGCGGGCCGGCTCGATGCGGACACGGCCCACCACAGCCCGTTCCCCTGTCTGCTGTTCGATGGCCGTCGCCAACAGGTCTGCAACCCGACGCCCCGTCCAGTCGGATCGCGCGACGACCCCAGCCAGAACGACCAGGACAACAAAAACCACCCCCGAGAAGCCGAGGACCCGGAGGCGTTGGCGGGACGGCTCTCGCATCGCCCAATCCTAATGCGCGAACCGGTACAGATCGTCCCGCGGAGCACGCTTTCCAATGATTTCGAGTCCGTCCCGCGATGGCGGACGCGGCCATGACGACCCGGCGTTGCCCAAACCAGAAGACCCAGTCCTGCGAAGGACCGGGTCGGAAGTGGAGCGGGCGACGGGATTCGAACCCGCGACAACGAGCTTGGGAAGCTCGGACTCTACCAACTGAGCTACACCCGCGCGTTTCCGGAGCTTCACACGGTGGGCCGGAACCGGCAAGCCGGGATCAGCCTTCCTTGAGCAGCGCGATGCCCCTGCGGACGTCCGCGACCGCATCCGGTCGAAAACCCGCATCGGAGTCCTCGATCTCGTCGAGCAGCCGGCGCGCCCCCCGAAGCTTCCCAGCGCGGGCCGAGAGACCCGCCAGCGTCAGCAGGGCTTCGAGGAAGACGGGGTCGGATTCATCGGCGTCGTCGACGGCATCGCGGAGATTGTTGAGTGCCTTCCCGGTATCGCCCGAGGCAGCCAGCGATTCCGACAGCAGCAGCCGCCCCGCCAGACTCGCATCCGTTGCGGAGGCCGCGCGGTCGAACGCTCCCACCGACATCCAGGCCCGCGCATCGGCGAGGCTCGCACCGCCGATCTGTGCCCTCGGGGCTGACGGCGCCACCGAGGACGAGCCAGGTCCCTCGCCCCCGAAGACATTCGAGAAATCCGGTGCATCGCCGCTGAAGTCCAGGGGGTCCGGGCTCGGCCCGAAATCGAAGGGATCCGGTTCCGGTGGCGCAGGAGCCGGCGCCCCGGACGCCATGACATCTGCGATCCGCCGGAGGACGTCCTCATCAGTGGGGTCCGCCTGAAGTGCGCGGCGGTAGGCATCCAGGGCGCCCTCACGATCACCCGCTGCCGCAAGCGCATCGCCCTCTGCTACGAGCCCCCCGCCGCTGTCCGCGGACGGCCCGGTTCCGGAGCCGGCATCCGTTGGATCGTCATCAACGAGTTCATCGTCGAAGTCATCGAGCTCGTCATCAAGGTCGTCGTCGAGTTCGTCATCCAGCTCGTCGTCGATGTCGTCATCAAGGTCATCATCGACCACATCGTCGCCTGCGTCATCATCGAGCAGTTCCCCGTCCGGATTGCCTCCGAGGATTGCGCGCCGTATCGCCAATTCCTCGGCAGCCTCTGCGGTTGGGGGTACGACCTGCTCAAGCTCGAACAGGGCGCCCTCTGCATCCTCCTGCCGGACAAGCAGCTCAGCAAGAGCGATGCGAAGCTCCGCAGTCGTGCGGACCGACCCGGTTGCGGCCTCCAGCGTCTCCCGCGCGCGTCCCGGGAAGCCATACCGCTCCTGCACCTCTGCGCGGATCACGATGGCGCCCGTCGCGCTGTCGAAGTCCCGCGCCCACGGCCGGTCATGCAACCGCAGCCGGAATCGGGCGGCGCGCTCGTCGACGGCGGCAAAGCGTGCCTTCAGGTCAGGGTCATCGGCACCCGAGTCGAGCGCCTTTCGGAGCGCCTCCGCCTCCCCGATGGCGTCACCCTGTTCCTCTGCCACACGGGCGGATTCGAGCCAGATCGCCTGCGCCTTGTCGTTCTGCTCCAGGTCATCGAAGGCACGCCCGAGCAGGGCCAGGACCACCCGGTCGCCAGGCTCGGCCGCGTATGCCTTCTGGAGGTGTGGCATCGCCGCGGCAGCGTCGTTCATGTCGAGACGCGCAGCGGCAGCTTCGACCAGCACCGCCTGCTCCCCCGGGCGGAGCCGCAGCGCGAGCTCCTGGAAGCGTGCACGGTCATCCGGCCGTCCGAGTCGACGCGATTCCGCCGCAAGGTTCCGCCATCCCTCGAACGCACGCGAGCTCCAGTTCGACGCCTCGTACAGCTCGACAAGCTTCACCTTCAGAGGAAACTCTCCAGGAGCGAGCTTGATGATCTTGTCGAGCACGCCGACGGCCTTCGATGGATGCAATCGCTCGAGCATCTCGAGAGCCTGCTCCCAGG
>JAYYRS010000376.1:0-5696 GCA_036126975.1 Myxococcota bacterium | reverse complement strand
CAAGCAGTGGCCCGAGGCCAAGGTCGTCCGGCTGGAGCAGAATTATCGCTCCACGGGGCACATCCTGCGGGCCGCGAATGAAGTCGTGAAGAACAATGGCGGCCGGATGGCCAAGACGTTGTGGACCGACCGGGGCGATGGCGAAAAGGTCCGAATGCTCGTTGGTGGGGACGAGACGGAAGAGGCGGAGGCCGTGGTTCGCACCATCGACCGTCTGGTGCAGGGTGGGCATCGCTACGGCGACATCGCCATCATCTACCGGACCAATGCGGCCTCGCGCGCATTCGAGAAGGCCCTCGTCCGGGTGCAGATGCCACATGTGCTCGTGGGCGCTGCGCGCTTCTATGACCGCCGCGAGGTGAAGGACATCATCTGCTACCTCAAGCTTGTGCTGAACCCGGCGGATGACATGGCCTTCGAGCGGGTCGTCAATGTCCCGCGGCGCGGGGTCGGGCCCAAGACGCTGGGCGACATCCGAAGCCTCGCCCGCCACCATGACATCGGCATGCTGGAGGCCGCCGGTCGCTGGGTGCGGACCGCCGGGCGAGGACGGAAGGGCATCGAGGCGTTCCTGAACGTGATGGACGCGCTCTGGTCGGCACTCGAGACCGTCGAGCCCCATGAACTCGTGCACGTCGCAGCGCGCGAGTCGGGGTACCTGGACGACCTCGAGCGGGATGGTTCAGACGAGTCTCGGGGTCGCCTGGAGAACATCGAAGAACTCCAGCGGGCGGTCAGTGCAGAGCTGGACGATGATGTCGACGAGTCTCTCGTGAGGGAGGACACGGCGCTCGCTCGCCTGCAGGACTTCCTCGACCGCGCCACGCTAACGGCGCAGGCCGACGACCTGCCGGATGCGGACGATCGTGGTCGGGTCACCTTGCTGACGGCCCATCTGGCGAAGGGCCTGGAGTTCCCGGTCGTCTTCGTGGCAGGAATGTTCCAGGGTGGATTTCCACATTTCATGTCCCAGACCGAGGAGGACCTCGAGGAGGAGCGGAGATTGATCTACGTGGCGTTCACCCGGGCGATGGTGCGGCTGTACCTGACCCGGCCGCGTCGGCGATTCAGTCACCAGACGCGAAGCTACGAGGACACACAGCCTTCTCGCTTCCTCGACGAGATTCCCACCGATGCGGTCGAATGGGCCGGGAGCGGTGGCTTCCGGGCTGGTGGGAGGGAGGACCGGGCCGCGCGGCTCGCCCGGCTTGGATTCGCCGACGTGCGGCGGTCGAGGGCCCAGCCCGCCGGTGCCCGCCGGCCCAGCGGGCCGCCATCGTCCTTGCGAGCGGCGGCATCACCCGAGGGACATCACCGCTCGGTTGCACTGGAGAGCCTCGACCAGCTGGCTGTCGGTGTCCGCGTCCTGCATGGACGGTTCGGCGCGGGCGCCGTGGTGCGCACCAGTGGCCCGCCGTCGAATCTCAAGGTGGTCGTGCAGTTCGACACAGGGGGACGACGGACGCTGTTCGCACGGTTCGCGGGGCTGGAGTTGCTGCAATCGTGATGCATCGTGACAGACCGCAGGCGCAGGCGCGGTGCCGAAGGCGGTAGCTTGGACACGGGCGGGGCGTGCCGCGTCCTGCTCGGGTGCGCGAAGGGTCCCGCACTGCATTGCGCCTCGCTCGGCGCGGGTGGTCGCGTGGGCCCGCTGCGGCCGCGGCCGCGCCAGGAATCCCCGGATGGAACGCAAGGCATGATCGTCACCTGTGACCACTGCGGAGCACGCTACAAGCTCGACGAGGCCCGGATCTCGGGCCGGGGCGCGAAGATCACCTGTCCAAGGTGTTCACACGTATTCGTGGTCTACCGGGAACAGGCGGCTGACATCGAACCCCAGGCGCTCGCTGTCGGGGGAGACCGGGTGGCGTCATCGACCGGCGGGGGAGTCCATCCCGACGAAGGTGATGCCGTGGAGAACGCGCCACCCGGGCTCGAGCTCGAGCCTGCCGCGATCGATGTGCACGCACTGGAGTTCCGAAAGGTGGGCATCCAGTCGTGGAAGGTGAAGGTCAAGATCGGGCTGGTCTACGACTTCAGCGATTTCAAGACCCTCGCGAAGTACATCGCCGAGGGGCGTGTGACGGAGGCGGACCTTCTGTCGCACGACGGCGAAACCTGGCTTTCGATCGGGGACATCGACGATCTTGAGCAGCACTTCGTCGATGTCTACGTCGCGTGTGAGGCCGCGCTCGCGGCGGCGTCCGAAGCCGAACAGGCAGAGGGGGCGGAGGACTACGAAGACGACTCTCCCACCAACATCGTGGGCATGGAAGGGCTGGCGGATTCCCTGGGGTCGGACCTCGAACCGGCTCCGCCATCCGATGCGACCACGAAGGCACCCGGCGGTGACGCGGGTGGAATGTCCGCGGCGATGGACGATGCGCTCCGCACCGGGGGCGCCGACCAGAGTGCTGCTCCCCGATTTGTTGACCCGTTCGAGGCGCGCAAGAGAGGCAGGGCAGCCGGAAGCAGCCGGACCGGCGCGTCGTCAGCCGGTACGGCCCGCGCCCAGCCGGCGGCTTCCACTCCGGCCGCATCCGGGGAAGCGCCGAAGAGCCGAGCGGGTCTGGCTGCAGTGGCGGTTGTGCTCCTGGCCCTGGGCGCGGGTGGGTATTGGTGGACGCAGCAGCCGGCCGCGACGGCGCCTGCACCCGCCGCGGCCGCAGCCGTGGATGCACCCGGCCCGGGGACGCCGGAAGGGAAGCCGCCAAAGGCGGCAAAACCGGACGGTGATGCCGACGCTCGGAGCATCGAGGCGGCCATCCTCGACGGTGCAGGCACAGTGCCCGCATCGGAACAAGGGGGCGATGACGGGCGGGACACCCCCGATTGGGACGTCGAGGAACGGGCTCCGTGTCCGCGGGGTCCCGATGGACGCTTCTACTGCCCGGACGGAACGGTGCTGGACGGGGCGGGGGATGGCACCGCCGGTGGTTCGGTCGCTGCGTCCGGTCCAGTGCAGCCGGGTTCGCCGGCACCCGACCGCGGGCCCGGAGCTGCCGCAGACGGCGTAGAGGTCGCACCCATGAGCGCCCGGGACCATGCCAGTGAGGGAGATCGCGCCCTCGCCCGTTCCGACTACCGGACTGCCGTGGCAGCGTTCCGACAGGCGCAGCAGATGGAGCCAGCCAACGCGGCCTTCAACGGAAAGCTGGGTGTCGCCCTGTTCCGCTCAGGAGACAGCGGCAGTGCGCGGAACTACCTCTCCAAGGCTGCGAACAGCGGATACGCCCGCGCCCACGACTATCTCGGGGATATCGCGGCGAATCAGGGTGACAGCGCGGGCGCCATCTCGCATTACCAGACCTACGTGCAGTCGGGTGCTTCCGACGCCGCGCGGGTCCAGCAGAAAATCGACCAGCTCAGCGGATTCTGAGCCCAACGCTCCGGTGGACACGACGTGCAGATCCAGTGTGACCACTGCGGGGCCGAGTACGACCTCCAGCTTCCGCCCTCGGCGCATGCTGGCGGGCGAAACCTGAAGTTCCGCTGTGCATCCTGCGGACACAGCTTCCTGGTGTTGCGGTCCGACGGGACCCGCCCCGCCCCCAGCGGTGCGATCGCCCCACGCGGCTATCGGGTCGAAGAGGGCGGGGAGGTCCGGCAGGTACCGGACATGGCGTCGCTGCAGCGGCACGTCGCCGCCCAGCAGCTCGGACCGGCCGCCCGCGTCATCGGGCCCGATGGCAGCCATGCGCCTGCGCAGGCGATGCCGGAGCTCGCGATCTTCTTCGACCTGGTCCACCGTGCCCAACGAGCGGCGGGCCCGCCGATGCCTGCGCCCGCGGTCCTGGTCGAGGAGGCAGCAGCGCCGGGTGAGCAAGACGCCGGGAGAGCACGGGCCGGCCAGCCACAGGGCGGGGGGACCGCCCGGCGCCCGCTGTCCACATTGGGGATCCCCAGGGCGGCAAGCGACCGGTCCTGGCTCGACGATGCGGACCACCACGAGGCAGCGCCAACCGAGGAGGCACCCCGGACAGCGAAAGTCGAGGCCTCGTCGGTGGCGGCGCCGGACATCATGTGGGACTCGCCAGCAGCCGAGGCGCCCGAATCGGGAGCCGATGCAGCGGGTGAGCTGGACTGGCTCGATTCCGTTCCGGACGTGCCCCCCGTTTCGCCGGATGCCCCTCCTTCGGAGCGCTCGGTGGATGCCGACTCCATCCATCCGGACGGTCATGCGGGGGTTGGTGACCTCTCGTGGCTGGAGTCAGATGACGCCGCTTCCGGTTCGAGGGACGCTCCGGAGCCGACCGACCTCTCCTGGCTCGACGCGGTCCCGGAGGCGCCGGAACCGCGCGCAGCGGCACCCTCGCGGCCTGCTGGCTTCTCCTGGCTTGGCGGAGACGACGACATCGATGCCACGGAGGCCCCGGACCCTCGTGCACCCGCTGGTGTGCCCAATGAGGACCTGCAGTGGTTGGATGCAGCGAATGCCGCGCTCGCCTCGGAGCAGCGCCTCCCCCCCGATGCTACTGCCGGCGGGGAGGGAAGGCCGACCCCGGAGCATGCGCCCGGCGGTGCGATGCCGCCGGCAGCGGCGGCGGCGGCGGGGGATTGGGGTGACGACCTCGACTGGTTGATGGATTCGGCCCTGGACGGGGTCGGAGGCGTCCCGTCGGACGACGAGAATCCCAGCGATGCCCAGTCCAAGACGGATTTGGGGGCGCTTGACGCCCTGCCAGACGACATCCGCTCGCTTGCGCAGGGCCTGGCAGTGCCCGCGATGGCCGATTCCGACGCGTCCATCAAGGGGGTCTACGCGAAGGCACCGGTTCCGGAACCCCGGGGAGACGAGGATCTGTGGGGCTCTGCCTTTCTGCTGGGCGACGACGAAGAACGCGGTGGCGCCCAGGGGCTGGCTGGTGGAATGCAGATCAGCGGCGAGGATGACACCACGGCATTCCCGGACACGGGGTTTGCGCCGGGCCTCGATGATGACGTCGATGAGTACGAGTCGTTCCGTCGGTCGAGGTCGTCGAGGATGCGCTGGCTGGCAGCGGCGGTCGTCCTGTTCCTCGCTGCAGGACTGTACTGGGGGACGACGCAGGATGGCGGCGAGGTGCCCGCTGCGGAAGCAGTGGCAGACCTCTCGGACGCCGAATCGCCTTCGCCGGCTGGGGATCCGGCCGCTGGAACCGAGGCCGGGGTGGTCGCTGCGCCGACCGCCGCGCCCGCGCCAGAACCCGATCCGGTGCCCCCCCCCGAGCCCGTGGCCTCCCCGGCACCCAAGCCGGAGAAGAAGCCAGCCAAGGCGCCCAAACCCGCCAAGCCCGCACCCCGGGGTGCCAAGGCGCTCGTCGACCGAGGCTGGACCCATGTCGACCGCGGACGCCTGGGCGAAGCGTCGAGCGCGTTCGACCGCGCCATCAAGGCCGATGCGTCCAGTGGGGACGCCCACTTTGGTGCTGGATACGTGGCAGAGTTGCGCGGCAAGCGGAGCGATGCCTACCGGGAGTACTGCCTTGCCCAGTTCCATGGGAAGGGCAACATCACCCTCGAGCGGGAGGTCGCTGGGCGACTCCGCGCCATCGGCCGGACCTGCAACTGAACCCTCCGCGCCGGCACATGCCAGCTGTCCAGGAGCCACGGTGGACCTGAAGCCGCACATCCGAGTCGTCGCCGCCGAGATCGTCCGGGATGGGCGCTTCCTTATCACGCAGCGCCGCCCCGAAGCCACGATGCCGCTCCTGTGG
>JAYYRS010000375.1:0-6344 GCA_036126975.1 Myxococcota bacterium | reverse complement strand
AAAACATTTTTGAGAACCGGTTCATGCACGTGGCAGAGATGCTCCGTCTCGGGGCTTCGATCCGGATCGATGGCGCGTGCGCACACATCACCGGTGGCCTGCCGCTGGTGGGGGCACAGGTCATGGCGACCGACCTCCGGGCGTCTGCATCGCTCGTGCTTGCGGGCCTGACCGGTCAGGGGCAGACCGAGGTCCTGCGGCTCTATCACCTTGACCGTGGCTACGACCGCCTCGTGCAGAAGCTCCGCGCCGTGGGCGCGGCGGTGGCGCGGGTCGCGGACGATGCGCAGGTACCGCTGGGGAGCCTCACAGCGGAGGCGCTGGCCGCGACCGGCTGAGTGCGGGTATACAAGAACCGGATGCCCTGGAGGACCCGTGCTCTCCCGCGAGCTCATCGAGTCCATCCGTGAGCGAACCGACATCGTCGAAGTGGTCTCCGAGACCGTGACCCTGCAGCGGAAGGGCAACTCCCACGTCGGGTTGTGCCCCTTCCATCAGGAGAAGACGCCAAGCTTCAACGTCGTACAGCACAAGGGGATCTACCACTGCTTCGGCTGTGGCGAAGGCGGCGACGCCTTCCAGTTCCTGATGAAGACACGAGGCATGGGATTCTTCGAGGCCGCCAAGGAGCTGGGCGAGCGGATCGGGATCGAGGTCCAGGACAGGGAGCTGTCGGCCGAAGAGCGCCACCGGATCCGTCGGCGACGCGACCTGTACGACGTGTGCCAGCTTGCTTCCGACTTCTTCCGGGCCACCCTGCTCGGGCGCGCCGAGGGGCGACCGGGGCTTGACTACCTTCGGGGTCGCGGGATGTCCGATGCGACCATCGAGAAGTACAAGCTGGGGGCCGCACCAGACGGCTGGAGCGCGTTGCTGGATCACCTGCATCGCGAGGGCGTATCGCCGCAGATGGCGATGGCGGCAGGGCTGGCTCGCCCGCGGAAGAGCGGGCGGGGCGCCTACGATCTCTTCCGCGGGCGAATCATCATCCCCATTGAAGACGCGCGGGGTCGCATCGTCGCCTTCGGCGGCCGGGTGATGCCGGGGTCGGAGGCGGACCGCGGCGATGCCCCGAAGTATGTGAACTCTCCGGAAACGGACATCTACAAGAAGTCCCACACGCTCTACGGACTCTCGCAGGCGCGCTCCGCGGTGCAGCGCAACGGACGCCTGCGCGTGGTGGAGGGATACTTCGACGTGCTGAGTCTGCACCAGGCGGGATTCCAGGAAGCGGTCGCCACATGTGGGACCGCGCTGACGTCCGAGCACATGCGGGCCATCCGGCCGCTCTCTCAGCGGGTCTACACGCTCTTCGACCTCGACGAGGCCGGCCAGCGCGCGGCTGTGAAGAGCATGCATCTGTTCCTGCAGGCGGGCATCGAGCCGTACCGGCTGGAGACCGACGGCGGCAAGGACCCCGATGAACTCATCCAGGAGCATGGCGCGGAGGCGTTCGAGACGCTGATCGGTCGGGCCGAACCCGTGATCGACCTTCTCATACGACGACTGGTCGACCGCCACGGGCATGACGCCGGTGCCCTGGACCGCGTGCTCTCGGACCTTGCGCCCGTGCTGCGGTTGTACCGGGACGCGGCGCGCTACAAGGTGGTCGAGCGCATCGCACGCCGTTTCAATCTGCCGGCGGGTGCGGTCGAGGAGCGGCTGGGTGCGCCGGCTCCGGACCCGCGGGCCGGCCCGGCGGCGCCCCCGAGCCGCTGGCGCGGTTCGAAGGAGCTGAACCACATCCTCTGGTTGTTGGTCCATCACCCTGAGCAGGCGCGCGGCGTGCTTGCCGATCTCGAGGATCCCGAGTGGGTGACCCGCCGTCCGTCGGCCCTGCACGCAATCGCGATGCTCATGGAAGCGCGGAGCCTGCCGTCCGTACTCGAGGCGGTCAAGTCGCAAGACCCCGACCTTGAGCGTGTGCTTCGTGCAGTCGCGGCGCGGACCACGCTCTACACGGTCGACGAGGCGGAGGATGCGACCCGCCAGATCCTGGACAGATTGCGAAAGAAGTGGCTCCGCGCCTCGCTCAGGCGGATCGATGAGGACATGTCGACTTGCGACCCAGCCGTCGACGGGTCAAGGTACCGGGCACTGCTGGAGCAGCGCCAGGCGCTACAGCGCGACCTTCGCAAGTAGCAATGACGAGTCGCCGTTTGGACGACTGGTCAGGCCTTTCGGGTCGCGCCTGGAGCGCTTACGCTATCCGGCCCGGCGCGCGGGCATCCGTCCGCCCCGCCCGGCACCCCCTTCCTGCACTTGAGGTTGGCGCATGGCGAAGGACAAGGACCTAAAGGAGGTCCAGGCTCTCATCCGCATGGGCAAGACCCGCGGGTACGTCACCTACGAGGAGATGAACAATTTCCTCCCGACGCACCTGATCACGCCTGATCAGCTTGATGACCTGATGATCATGTTCTCCGACCTTGACATCGAGGTCGTCAAAGCCGCCCGCAAGCGGGCGGCGGAGGAGCGGCGGGCCCGCGAGGAGGGGCCAAGCGCAAAGAAGCGCGCGGACGAGCCGGCCCGTTCGAACGACCCGGTGCGGATGTACCTGCGGAAGATGGGCACGGTCCCGCTGCTGTCGCGAGAAGGCGAAATCGAGATCGCGAAGCGGATCGAGGAAGGTGAGCAGATCGTCGAGCGAAACCTCCTCGCCAGCCCCTACACGCTCGTCCTCGTCCGCCAGCTCATCGAGGCCGAAGAGGAGCGCTGTGCGAAGGCGGTCCGCGGCGGCAAGAGGCCCCGGCGGACGAAGACCACGGAGGGCAAATCCCTCCCGCAGCTGCTGGAGGCGGTGGAGCAGGCCCTTGCCAACCGGGACGAGGGACGGAAGAACGTCCGCCGGGCGAAGTCCAAGAAGAAGACCATCGAGGCCGAGGCCGTGCTCGACGGCGCTGAGCTCGAACTCATTCGGGTCGTCAACACCGCGGACCTGAGCAAGACCCACATCGCCGAGGCCTGCGTCGAAGTGCGCCGCGCCTGGGATGAGATCCGGGCCTATGAACGCAAGATCGAGCAGGTCGCGGGAGAGGCAGGCGTGCCGGTCGAAGATCTCCGACGCCTGATCCGCAAGGTGCGGCGGACCCCGAGCCGCGGCGGCAATGAGGTGGTCGAGGAGACCGGCATCACTGAGGAGATGTGGGCCGACTACGACAGCCGCGTGCGGCGCCAGCTCCGGAAGATCCGGAAGGTGGAGGAGCGGATTGGGATCGAGCGTGACGAGCTTCGGCTCCTGGCACGGGAGACGCGGCGCGGCGGCGCCATGGCCGAGCAAGCCAAGTGCGAGCTGGTAGAGGCCAACCTCCGGCTCGTTGTCAGCATTGCCAAGAAGTACACGAACCGGGGTCTGCAGTTCCTGGACCTCATCCAGGAGGGCAACATCGGACTGATGAAGGCCGTGGAGAAGTTCGAGTACCGGCGGGGCTACAAGTTCTCGACCTATGCGACGTGGTGGATTCGACAGGCCATCACACGCGCCATTGCCGACCAGGCGCGCACGATCCGCATCCCCGTCCACATGATCGAGACGATCAACAAGCTCGTGCGGACCCAGCGGCATCTCGTACAGGAGATGGGGAGGGAACCAACGCCGGAGGAGATCGCCGAGAAGATGGAGATTCCCGTCGACAAGGTGCGGAAGATCCAGAAGATCGCCAAGGAGCCCATCAGCCTGGAGACGCCCATCGGTGAGGAAGAGGACTCCCATCTCGGCGACTTCATCGAAGACAAGAACATCGCCTCTCCGGGCGACAACGTCGTCACCTCCAGCCTCGAGGAGAGCACCCGGAAGGTGCTCGCCACCCTCACGCCACGCGAGGAACGGGTCCTGCGAATGCGGTTCGGCATCGGCGAGAACTCGGACCACACGCTGGAGGAGGTCGGCCAGGACTTCGAGGTCACGCGGGAACGGATCCGGCAGATCGAAGCCAAGGCGTTGCGGAAGCTGCGGCACCCCGCCCGGTCGAAACGGCTCCGGGCCTTCCTCGAAGGCTGACGCGGGCCGTTCTCGCCGGGACGACGATAGCCGCCCGTCCCCAGGAGGGCGGGCGCGGCGCGGTCCGTCGCCGGGCGGCCCGCGCTGCAGGGGCCCTTCGATCCATCGGCCGGAACCGGCTACAGGGCCCTCGCCGCGGGGGCCCATAGCTCAGTTGGTCAGAGCACCCGGCTCATAACCGGAGGGTCCCAGGTTCGAGCCCTGGTGGGCCTACCCGCGGCCGTCCCACAGCGGTTTCCCTGCGGTAGTCTCCGACGGCGCCCCTTGGCCCTGGAGGCCCCATGCATGTGGACCTGTGCGGCATTCGTGACCTTCTGGCGGTGGACACCGAGCAGGATGCACTCAAGTCGGAAGCCCAGGCTCTGGCGACGGCGCTGAAGGATGCCCGCGCGCGGCACGATGAGGCGGAGGAAGCCCGCGCAGCAGCAGAACGGGCCCGCGCTGGCGCAGTCAAGCAGGAGCGGACGCTGAATCGAAGCCTCGAAGACTACACGAGCAAACGAGACAGAACGCGGACGCTGATCGATTCCGGCGGTGCGCCCGACTATGGTGCGGCGAAGAAGCAGCTGGACCAGCTCGTGGACATCGTCGACCAGCTTGAGATCGATCTGCTGGAGCAGTTCGATGCACGCGAGGAGGCAGAGCGCATTGAGGCCCGTGCGGGTCTCGTGCTCACAGAGCTTCGGGAGCGCGTAGAAGAAGCGAAGGTGGCCCAGCGTCGTCGTCGGCCCGAGATCGAAGCCCGGTACAGCGCGCTTCGCAGCGCTCGGGTCGAATGCTGGGCCGCCCTGCGCAGTGAACAGCAGTCCCACTATGCAGGGCTGCGCCGGAAGGGGGCGCCCGTCCTGGTGGACGTCGTCGATGGTGCCTGTTCCCACTGTCACGTGGAGCCGCCGCCCCAGACCGTGGTCGAGGTGCTGCGCGAGCGACGCGTCCACACCTGCCGCAGCTGCCACTGTTGGTTCAGGGATGTGCGAGCGGACGACGGCGAGGAGTGATGGCGCGCCGGGCCGGGAGCCCATAAGACCGGGGGGTCGGAGGCACCCAGGTGTTCGCCGGTGGGAGAGCTTCGCTGGATGTCCTCGGACGCCAGTGCGGCGCCCGCGGGAGGAAAGTCCGAGCTCCCCAGGGCAGGGTGCCAGGTAACGCCTGGTCGGGGTGACCCGGAGGAAAGCGCAACAGAGAGCAGACCGCCACGCACTGCGTCCGGCGCCCGCGTCTCGGCCATCCCCTCGGGGCACGGCGGCGGCGAGGCATCGGGGGGCGCCTCGGCGCCTCGGCGACGGTGAAAGGGTGCGGTAAGAGCGCACCGGCATCCTCGGCAACGAGGGTGGCCAGGCAAACCCCACTTGGGAGCAAGACAGAATTGTGGAGCACTTTCGGGCGGCCCGTCCGACGCTCCCGGGTTCGTTGCTCGAGCCGGCTGGCGACGGTCGGCCTAGATGAATGAACACCACCGCGGCGAGGGAGACCGGACCGCGGCACAGAACTCGGCTTACGGGAACCTCCGCCCCGCTCCCCCAGCGCTCGCCGATGGGGGAGCGGCTCTCCCAGGCGGCTTTGGGTGCGTAGGGAATTGCGCGGTTGCCGGGGTTGTGGGGCACAGGTAGCTTCCCCACGCGCGACGGGATGTCGGGCCGCATCGGTCGTCGAAGTGACGGCCGCGGGGTCGGACGCGTCGCCCGTCGAGGCCAGGAATGCAGAAAAAGAAGGACCACCTTCGCCGGGATGCCCTGGCCTACCATGCCAACGGGCGACCCGGGAAGCTGGAGGTGCAGGCGACCAAACCGCTGCTCACCCAGCGGGACCTCTCGTTGGCGTATTCGCCCGGGGTGGCCGAACCGTGTCGGCGGATCGCGAAGAATCCCGAGGCCGTGTTCGACTACACGGCCAAGGGCAACCTGGTGGCGGTCGTGTCCAACGGCTCCGCTGTCCTCGGCCTGGGAAACATCGGCCCCCTCGCGGGCAAGCCTGTCATGGAAGGCAAGTCGAACCTGTTCAAGAAGTTCGCCGACATTGACTGCTTCGACATCGAACTCGACGCCGAGACCGCTGAGGAGGTGATTGCTGCGGTCAAGGCGATCGCCCCGACCTTTGGCGGGATCAATCTGGAGGACATCGCTGCTCCGGACTGCTTCCGGATCGAAGCCGAACTGGTGGAGGCACTGGACATCCCGGTCTTTCACGATGACCAGCACGGAACTGCGATCATCGCGTGTGCGGCACTCATCAATGGTGCCCGGCTGCGGGGGGTTCCCCTAGAGGTGATGAAGATCGTGTTTTCGGGTGGGTGGGAGGCGGCCATCGCCACCGCACGGCTGCTCGTTACTCTGGGCGTCCAGCA
>JAYYRS010000374.1:0-3237 GCA_036126975.1 Myxococcota bacterium | reverse complement strand
CCCTGACCCCGGAGTTCCATGCTGTTGATGCTTCTGGTTGCATGCTCGCTGCACGCGCCCCACACCGGGCTCGTGCAGACGGGCAGTGGCGACCTGCTGATGGTCGGTGAACACGGCGAGCGATTCCGGATCGTGGCGCGGGAGGACGCTTCGCCGCTGCAGCACCTCGAGGGCTGCACGGTGGAGGTGAGTGGGCCTCGCCTGGGCCGCCGGATCTGGGTCGATGACTGGAAGGTCCTCGACGCGGGGGACGGCAGCATGCCATTTGTCGGCGTCCTCCGACGAGACGGCATGCAGTGGAGCCTGCGGGATCGCAACTCGGGCAGCACGGTGCGGCTCGACCCGGCCTCGCTCGCCGGTCTCGAGGTTCACGAGGGCAGCCCGGTCCTTGTCATCGGGTACGTGCTCGGCGCCCATCGGGTCAACGTGGTGCGATGGAAGGCACTCGTTGACGAGTCCCCGACACGCTCCGACGGCGGGCTCCGTTAGGCCCCGACGCCTGAACGCCGGAGGTGTCCGTGTCCACTCGCTACGCCCTTCTCTCTGTATCCGACAAGACGGGAATCACCGACCTGGGCCGCGGCCTCGTCGGAGCCGGATTCACCCTGCTGTCTACCGGGGGGACCGCCCGCGCGCTGGAAAGCGCAGGCCTTCCGGTGGTGCATGTGGGAGACCACACTGGACATCCGGAGATCATGCAGGGCCGGGTCAAGACCCTTCACCCCCGCATCCACGGTGGGATCCTCGGGCTTCGGGATGCCCACGCGGCGGAAGCCGCTGCATTGGACATCCCCTTCATCGACATCGTGGCATGCAATCTCTACCCATTCGAGCAGACCGTTCTCCGAGACGGGATTGCACGCCAGGAAGCGGTAGAGCAGATCGACATCGGTGGACCGAGCATGATCCGCTCGGCGGCCAAGAACCACGAATCCGTGACGGTCCTCGTGGATCCGGAAGACTACGCGAGTGTCATCGCGGCGCTGGGTGCTGGAGAGCCCATCGACCCAAGCGCCCGGCGCCGGTTCGCACTCAAGGCATTCCGCCACACCGCGGCCTATGACAGCATCATTTCCTGCTGGCTGGCACGGCAGGAAGACGACGCAGGACTCGTGGAGGAGGGAGCCCAGGCGCTGCGTCTGCATGAGACGCTGCGCTACGGAGAGAACCCGCACCAGACCGCGGGCTTCTATGCCGACCCCCTTCCCGTGGGGCGGTCGCTCGCCCGCGCCGAACAGCTCCAGGGCAAGAAGCTTTCGTTCAACAATCTCGCAGACCTGGATGGGGCATTGCGGGCCGTATTCGAGCTGGATGAGCCCGGCTGCGTGGTGGTGAAGCACATGAATCCGTGTGGCGCCGCTGTGCACCCGGACGGCATGGCGGCGGCGTTCGAACTCGCGCTTTCTGCAGACCCTGTAAGCGCATTCGGCGGCATCATCGCGTTCAACCGGCCGGTAGCGGCCGACGCGGTCCGGGCGCTCCGTCGGTCACGGACCTTCTTCGAGGTGGTCGCGGCGCCAGGGTTCTCCGATGAAGCACGCGCTCTGCTCGCACCGCGCGAGAAGATGCGTGTGTTGTCGCTGCCGACGGATTGGGGCGAGAGCCGTCCCGACGGAATGGATGCCCGGCGGGTCCAGGGCGGTTGGCTGTACCAGGACTGGGATGTCGACGCTGCGCTCGATTGGAACGTGGCCACCAAGCGGCCGCCGACAGCCGATGAGGCCGCTGCGCTTCGCTTTGCCTGGCGGGTGTGTCGCAGCGTGAAATCGAACGCGATCGTGCTTGCGCGTGCGGAACGTGGCGGGATGGTCCTGAACGGAGTCGGAGCGGGCCAGATGTCCAGGGTCGACGCGGTCCGGCTGGCGATCTCCAAGGCCCGTCGCGATGTCGGTGGCTCCGTCCTCGCTTCGGACGCCTTCTTTCCGTTCCCCGACGGGGTCTGGACGGCACTGGCGGCTGGGGTCCGGGCGTTCGTCCAGCCCGGCGGTTCGATTCGCGACGATGCAGTGGTCGGCGCGGTGGACTCTGCAGACGGCACCATGGTCCTGACCGGCGCCCGGCATTTCCGACATTGAAGGACCGCGCCGGCCGCCCCTGAGGACGCGCGCCCCGCAAGAGTCCCGCGAACCCCGGCGCGCCCGCCACGGTCATGCGCGGTAGGGTTGCGCCGACGGGAGGCAGATGGTGCAGCTGTTTTGCTGGTCATGCGGCAGGCCGGTCTCAAGCAAGGCCGATGGCCTCGCGCCTCTGTGCAGCATCTGTGCTGCGGCTGGACCCCAGCGGGTCAGCGAGGACATGCGTTGGTTCGCTCGTACCGGTGATGGACGAAGCCGAGGCCCCCTCTCCCGAGACGCCGTACGGGACCAGCTGGTCCGGGGCGCGTTGATGGCCAGCGACCAGATCTCCCGCGAGGGTGGTGCGTGGACGCGGCTGGATGAGCATGTCGACTTTCGCGCACACTTCATCCCCGGCACGCCGGCATGCGACTTCCTCGATTCCGCACAGGCGGAAGCGAGACGGAGCCGTGCATCCGGTTCGCTCCGCCGGCGCGCGCGGCGGCTGCTCGCAGTCGGCGCCGCCGTTGCCGGTATCGGGCTTGCCTTCGGTTCGTTCAGGGGTGGCTGGTTCGTCATTCCGGAGCCTGCTGCAGTCCGGGTCGAGCAACTGGCGAATGAGGCTCGGTCCGCGATTTCGGACCGCATCGCGTCTGCGGTCGACGAGGATGTCGCAGCGCGGTCGGTTCGCTCAACGCGGGAACTTCCTGGCGCGACGCTCGTCGCGGAAGCCGAGGCGGCGCACCCCTGGATCGAGGGGCCTGCCGCTCTTCACATCGCACTCGGTCGGGCCGCTCTCTGGCAGGGAACGCGCGGGAGCGCCGATGAGGCGCGGCTGCACTTCGAGCGGGCACTTGTGCTTGCCCCTTGGGACGCCGAGGCTGCGTCGGGGCTGGCGCAGTCCCTGTCTGGTCTCCACGGCCAGGACCCGACGCTGGGGTCGGAGATGGCCGTCGCTGCGGAGCGAGCGGACGCCGCGGCACCCGACAGCATCGCGGGCCTGCAGGCGCGCGCCGCGGTGGCCCGTGCCTCGGGCCGTGAGGCACTCGCACTCGACCTTGCAGCCCGTTGTGGCGCGCCCCCCGCGCGGGCGGGGCTGCCCGGAGCGGACGTCGACCTGTGGTGCGCGGTGACGACTGCTGCCCTCGAGCCCAATCCGGGCGCCCTCGCTGAGCTCGAAGCT
>JAYYRS010000373.1:0-4561 GCA_036126975.1 Myxococcota bacterium | reverse complement strand
AAAGCTCGGTGTCGGTGACTACGGGCGGGTCGTGGTGCAGCGCGGCAAGGACCGGGTCGACATCAAGGACCGGGAGCTCTTCCGTCGCACAGGCAAGGGGACGGACCGCCGGTTGGAGTTCGTGGGCGAGGCTGCGCTGGCGCGTGGCTTCGCGCAGCTCATGACGGACCAGCGCCAGGTCGTATACGTGTTGACCGGTCATGGTGACCTCGACCCGGGCGACCGCAGCCCGAGCGGTCTCTCGCAGCTCGCCGAGGCACTGGATCAGGAGCGGTACGACGTCGAGACCCTGGACCTGCTCCGGTCGAGCCGGCAGGGAGAACTGCCCACGGTGCCCGATGACGCGGCCGTCGTGTTCGTCGCGCGTCCCCAACAGGCACTGACGCCGCAGGAGGAGGACTCGCTGCTCGCGTGGATCGGCCGCGGAGGCGCCGTGCTCTTCGCGGTCGACGTCGGTACGCCCGTGCCGGCACTGCTCCAGCGGATGGGCGTTCTCGTCCCGGAAGGTGTGGCGCTCCAGCCGGAGATGCAGGTCCCTTACCGGGACCGTCCCATCCCGGTGTACAAGCGGCATGCGATCACGCTGGAACTCCTCGAGGAGAAGGTCGTGTCGGTGCTCGCGCACCCCGCGCCGCTGCGCCTGCGCGACCCGCTGCCCGAGGGCGTGCGTGCGAGCCCGGTTCTCGGGAGCACCCGGGACGGCTGGATCGACCGCGGTGGTGCATTGGTCGGCGGAGGCGCAGTCTACGAGAAGGCAATCGACGGAGCCGGGCCGGTGGACCTCGCCGTTGCGCTCGAGCTGCTCCCGGGCCGCGGCCTGGTCCGCAGCTCGAAGCCGGTATCGAGGGTCCTGGTGGTCGGAGACGGCGACGCATTCACCAACGCCGTGCTCGGAGAGGCGCCCGGCAATGCACCGCTGGCGCTCAACGCGATCCACTGGCTGGCGGGAGAAGACCGGCGGCTGGGTGTGACCGTCGGGACCGTTGGCCGGGCGACGCGCTCCCGGCGCCTCGCGCTCACCCAGGAGGAGCTGGGCATGCTTCGGGTCGTCACCCTCGGCTTCATGCCCTTTGTGGTGCTCGTTTTCGGCGTGGGGACCTGGTCGGCCAGGAGGGGACGATGAAGGTGTTCCGCGGGACCCTCGGGGCGGCAGTGGCCCTGCTGCTGCTGCTGCTGCTGGTCTTCGTCGTAGAGCCCGAGATGCTGAGCGTGGCCGACGAGAGCGGCCCGCCACGCATCTTCGAGTTTGAAAAGCATGAGGTGGTCCGGGTGGAGGTCGTGAAACCTGGAGATGAAGCGGTCGTGCTCGTCGAGACCGATGGACGGTGGGGCATCGAAGGCACGGACTTCGAGGCTGGACGGTCGATGGTGAACCGTGTCAAGCACCAGCTCCATGACCTCACCGCCCGGGCAACGGTCGTGGATTCTCCGGAGGCGCCGGAGCTCTATGGTCTGGGAGACAACGCCATCAGTGTGACGCTCCAGCTGCGGGATGGCCGGACCCTGGGCTTTCTCGCGGGTGACCCGAACCCGAGCTCTGTGAGCTATTACATCCAACCCTCCGGCGGCCAGACCGTGTACACGGTCAAGAAGTCTGCGGTCGACTACTACAGCCTCACCCTCGATGAGTTCCGGGAGCGGCGTTTCGCGACGTTCGATTCCAAGGACGTCAACCGTTTCACGGCCACGCTTGCCATGGATGGCGCGCCGGAAAGGCTCGATGTCGAGCGGACCGGGGATCGACAGTGGCAGATGCACGCACCGGTCGAGATGGCGGCCAATGATGACAGGGTCCGCCGGCTCATCGGGCGCGTGAACGCACTGAAGGCGAGGGACTTCGTCGAGGTGCCCCCGGACGGTCGGGAGCAGATGCTCTCAGGGCTTGGTCTCGATGTGCCGCGGGCGGACATCACCCTGTCATTCGGGGCCCGCGCCCCGCTCCGTGTCCGGGTTGGGGCTGACGCGCCCTCCACCAGTCGATTCGAGGAGCTTGCCTACATGCTGCTCGACGATGAGGAGACCGTTTACGTGGCGCGGAGCGGCCTACTGGACGAGTTCACGCAGGATTCCGAGGAGCTCCGAAATCGACGGGTCGTCGAAATGAAGGCCGCAGACGTGGCAGCGGTCGACGCGAGGCTGATGCCGGATGGCGATGACGAACTTGCCGGCGCCCATGGTGTGCGTTTTGCCGCAGAGCGCTGGTTCTGGGCCGATGGCGTGCCCTTCGCAGGCTCGACGGCCGAGCGCGTCGCCCGCAGTCTGTCGGAGCTCGAGGTCGAGGTCTTCGTCGACGATGCGCCCGCAGGACTGGAAGCCTATGGCCTGGAACCGCCCATCGCGCGGGTCGTGCTCGCCGATGAGGACGGGAACGAGAAGGTCGTCCGCATTGGCGCGGAGGGGGAACCCCTCGTCGACCCGGAGGGCAACCCACGCCCCCGCCGTTACGTGACCGTCGAGGGCGCGCCGCCCGTCTACCTGGTCGGAGAGCGCATCCTGTCCGTTGTGAAGGACCTCATCCGCGAAGGAAACCGCAAGGCCAAGAAGGACGCCGAGCGGGCTGCGCGGCGGGAACGGATCCCGTCGGATGCATCGGATGGATCATCGCCATGAGGTCTCTGGCTGCCGTCACCCTGCTGTGTTCCGGTGTGGCCTGTGAGGGCAACCCCGACGGGCCGACATCCGGAGAGCGGACGCTGCTGCTGGCGTACCAGAACACCGTCGGCGGAGACATCGAACCCTGTGGCTGACCCAAGAACCCCCAGGGCGGTCTGCCCCGGAGAGCGACAGCACTGCGCGAAGCGCGCGAGCGCGGACCGGTCCTCGTGGTGGATGCGGGAGATTTTGCGTGGAAGTCGGCTGGGCTCCCGTCCGTCCGTCTCCCGCAGCAGCGGCGCAAGGCCGAGCTGCAGCTCGCCGCCTTTGCCAAAGGCGGGATCGATGCGCTCGCACCGGGTGATGGTGACCTTGCACTCGGGCCCACCTGGCTGCAGGACGCCGCCCGGGTGGCCGGGGTTCCATTGGTGCTCGCGAATGTACGCTGTGAAGGGTCCGCACCGTTTGCTCCGGCCGCGGTCGTGGAGCGTGGAGGCGTTAAGTCGGTGATCGCAGGGGTGATGGCGGAACGCAGCCGCATGCCCGAGGGGTGCGTGGTCGGCCGCCCCGCGCCGGCGCTGCAGTCGGTGCTGGACGCTGTGGGCCCGGTCGACCTCGTGATCGTCCTGTCGCACCAGGACCCCCAGGATGATGCGGCCCTTGCGAGCGCCATCCCGGCAGCCGACATCTTCGTGAATGCAGGAAGCGGGGCGTCGCTGAGCCAGCCTCGGGCGCTGCCCGGTGCGGCCGTGCAGCTTGCTGCAGGGTCGCGTGGAAAAAAGCTCGGAGTCGCCACGATCACGCTCCGCGGGGATGCGGAGGGCTTCGAGACCGAAGGAGCGCGGCAGGCGCTGGCGGCGCGGCTCGACCGCATGCGCGCCCGCCTCGCGACGGCCCGGGCGCAGGTGGACGCCGCCGGCGATGGGGGAAAGAAGAAACGCGCGGAGCGGCGGGTCGCCCACTTCTCGGATGAGGTCGGCCGCCTCGAGGCGGAACTCGAGGTCGTGCTCGCGTCCGGCACCCAGCCACGGAACGCAATCTCGACCGTGCTCCGAGGGCTCACCGACGCAGTGGCCGACGATCCCGAGGTCGCGGCGATGCTCGAGGCCGCCAAGGTGGAGATCGACGCAGCGGCTCGGACTGCAGCCCGCACTGCCATCGGGACGGATGAGGCCCAGGGCAGACAGCCCGAGGCAGGAGCCGAACCGGCGGCGGCGTATGCGGGTTCGCAGGCGTGCGCGGGCTGCCACCCCGGGCCGATGGCCCAATGGAAGCCGACCCCGCATGCCACGGCATGGTCATCCCTGGTCGAGGTCAACCGCCAGATGGATCTCGACTGCTGGACCTGTCACGCCACCGGTGCGGGGCAGCTGGGTGGCCCCCAGCATCCAACGGAGGTCACGCCGGAGCTGGCGGGCGTGGGCTGTGAATCCTGTCATGGGGCGGGGGCTGCCCATGCCCGGAGCCCCATGGAGCATGGACTGGTCGGCAAGCCCGGGCTCGATGTCTGCACGGCGTGCCATGATGGAGAGCAGGACGGCGGTCGATTCGACCCGGAGACCTACGTTCCAGCAGTGGTCCATACCGGCCCCTGAATCCGAAGGGCTGGTCAGGGGCCCCACGGGTTACGAGCCGGCTCATGCGCGTCCTGGGCATCGAGTCGAGCTGTGATGACACCGCTGCGGCCGTGGTGGGGCCCGGCGGTGTGCTCGCGGATGTGGTCCACTCCCAGGCCGTCCATGCACAGTATGGCGGCGTCGTCCCAGAACTCGCGGGCCGGGCACATGCCGAAAAGGTCGTGGTCACGGTCCGTGCGGCCTTGGAGCGGGCCGGTATCGAGCGCCCGGATGCCGTCGCGGCGACCGCGGGGCCCGGACTCATGGGTGCGGTGCTGGTCGGGCTCTGCTTTGGCAAGGCGCTGGCGGCAGGCTGGAGTGTCCCGTTCATCGGTGTGAACCACCTCGAGGCA
>JAYYRS010000372.1:0-4686 GCA_036126975.1 Myxococcota bacterium | reverse complement strand
TCCTGCCTTCCGACATCAGCTGCCTCTCCGTGCAGCCCGCGCCGGATGACTTCGACCCTCGACGCTGGACGCGCGGGAAGCACTACCGATACCGGCTCCTCCTCCGACAGTCCCGGTGCTGCTTCCGGGCGCGCTGGACATGGCATGTCCGCGCCCCCTTGGATCGGGTCGCGATGCGCGCTGGCGGGGAGTTCCTCGTGGGGGCCCACGACTTCAGCAGCTTCCGGGCCAGCGGATGTGGTGCGGCCCATGCACGTCGCACGCTGCGGGGGCTGCAGATCCGTGATGCGCCAGATGACGAGGTTCATCTCGACTTCTACGGGAACGGTTTCCTCCGCCATCAGGTCCGCATCATGGTGGGAACGCTGGTGGAGGTCGGGCAGGGACGACGGGATGCCGAGGAGGTCCGCGAGATGCTCGAGGCGCGTCACAGGGCCACGGCGGGCCCAACGGCGCCTGCGCGGGGGCTGTGGCTCATGTCGGTTGACGTCGGCGACACGCCGCGCCCCCAGGACTGATTCGTCGGAGGCATCCATGAAGGAGGAGGGCGAGGAGGGACGGGCTGTTGCGGACCGCACGAGACGGATGCGGCCGTCGCCAGCCGGGAACAGGTGGTCGCTGACCGTGGCCGCCGCGGCCGTGGCCGGTCTGCTGGGGCTCGGGGCGTGGGCGGGCCTGTCTCCCCTGCAGAGACGGCTCTTGGCCCCGTCCGACCACGAAGCGGTCCACGCGGTCGGGGCGCGGATGGCGGCACGGTGGCCGCAGGCGCCCGGTCCACCGGAGCGGTATGTCGCAGAAGCCGTGGCGGCAATCCGCGCGGGCTCTCCGGCGTTGGCGGCGCGCAAGCTTGGAATGGCGCTCGCGCTCGACCCTGACCAGGCAGAGGCGCTGCTCCGCCTGGCCATGCTCGATGCCCGGGGCGACGGAGCGGGTCTGCTCCTTCCGGGAGAGGCCGACGAACTGGTCGCGGCGGTCAGGAAGGTGTCGCCCGATGCTCCGTTGCTCGGTCCGGCCTCTGCCTGGCAGTCGCTTGCGGCCGGACGGCCGGAGTCCGTCGCGCCGGGCCTCGGTCCGCTCGCCGAAGGGGAGCCCCCGGAGGGCCTGTGGGCGCGCCTTCGCGCGGCCCGCGCGCTGGAGCAGCCGGAAGGACGCGCGGCGCGCGCCCTGCTCGCCACATGGCCGGGCCATCCGGAAGCGTGTGAGGACGGGCCGCGGGAGGCCTTGCGGCAAGGGGCGCTCGCGGAGGCGGAACGGCTCGCAGGGGCGTGCGAGGCCGGTCCGGCACGCGCGGTCGCCAGGCGAGTGAAGGCCGATGTGCTTGCGCGGACCGGCCGACTGGATCGTGCGCGGCGGGCCTACACCGAGGCCGGGCTCCTGCCCCATGCGGCTGCAGTCGCGCTTCGTGCCGGCCTGCCGCTCACGGATGCAGAGTCTGCGGCCCTCGCCGGGCCGGGTACCCCCCTGGCCATGCACCAGGCGTGGGCCGCCATGGCGGCTGGTGACGGCTCGTTGCTGCGGATCGCGCTGGAACGAATCCCCGACGCTCCGGCCCCCGAACTGGCCGTGACGCGAGCAGCAGCATGGTTGTGGCTTGGGCACTCCCAGGCTGCGTCGGAAGCCCTCGAGGGGGTCTCCGGCACACACGCGGACATCCTTCGGGGTGCCATGGGGCCGGACCAGACCAATGGCGATGCCTCGCCAGACGGCCGGCCGCATCTGCCGGGCGGTCTCGATCCAGTCGGGATGGCATTGATGTTGGGACCCGCAGTCACTGCTGTACCCACCCACCTGGTGTGGAAGGCCGCGCGTGCGCCCGGGGAGGCGCTGGTCGGGGTGCAGGGCTGGACGCCGACGGATCCGCGTGCGGCGGCCCTCGTGGCGTGGGTGGAGGCGCCGCCAGGGGCCGGCACGCCGTTGCCGGTTCCCGCGGGGGAGGATCCGCTGGATGCGGCATTGGCGGTCGCCCGCGCGATTGACAGCGGGGCAGGCACCGAGGGGCTCCTGGCGCGACTCCGTGGGCTGGCACCGCAGGCGGTGATGACCGCAGTGCTGGAGGCCCGTGCGACGCGAGACCCGGCGGCGTGCGTTGCGGCGGTCGAGACGGCCCGCGCGCGTGCCCCGGGGCTGGTCGGGTTCGACAGGGAGCGTTATTTCTGCGAAGCGCAACGGCACGGGGCATACCGACCAGCAGCGCAGACCCCGGGTCGCCTGCTGTCGGAGCCTTGACAGGCTCGGATGGTTGGCATAGTCCCCGCCGGGCTCCGCCGAGCCCCGGCGCCTGTCCGACCGGACCGCGGCGCCTCGCGCAGGCCGGCGACCCCGCCAGATTCCATGAAGCTTCTTCCTTGGTGACGACAATGAGCACGACCATCACCCGCCCGGCCGACGTCGAGCGCGGCTGGTACGTCATCGACGCGACCGACCAGACCCTCGGGCGTCTCGCGACCCGCATCGCGACCGTCCTTCGCGGCAAGCACAAGCCCACCTTCCAGTCGCACGTCGACACCGGCGACTACGTGGTCGTCGTGAACGCCGACAAGGTCAACCTGACGGGCAACAAGCTCGATCAGAAGTTCTACTACAACTACAGCGGCTATGCGGGCGGCCTCCGGGCCCGGAGCGCTCGTGAGCTGCTCGAGACCTACCCGGACCGCGTCCTGACTCACGCAGTCAAGGGCATGCTCCCCAAGAACCGCCTCGCCCGTCAGGTCCTCAGCAAGCTGAAGGTCTACGGGGGCGCCGAGCACCCGCACGCCGCCCAGAAGCCCCAGCCCTTCCCCGCGTACGTCTGAGAGCCCAACCATGAACCAGACTCCGTCGCAGCAGTACGGCACCGGCCGCCGCAAGACCTCCATCGCCCGCGTCTACATGCGGCCCGGAACCGGCAAGATCGTCGTCAACAAGAAGGACATCGACGTCTACTTCGAACGCGAGAGTTCGAAGCTCGTCCTCCGGCAGCCCCTTGAAGAGGTGGGCGCGACTGGCGACTACGACATCTACGTCAACGTCGCCGGGGGCGGGAAGTCTGGACAGGCCGGCGCCATCCGGCTCGGCATCAGCCGCGCGCTCTGCGAGGCGAACCCATCGTGGAGGCCCGCACTCAAGGCGCGTGGATTCCTGACGCGTGATGCCCGGAAGGTCGAGCGCAAGAAGTACGGTCAGCCCGGCGCCCGCAAGCGCTTCCAGTTCAGCAAGCGCTGAGGCACATGGCCGACCAGCCAGGGGCGCCTCCCGACTCGCTTCGGCGGACTGGGGGGTGCCCCTTCTGCGTGTGGGACCCTGCCGCTGGGGAATCGCAATGAGAGCGCTCGTGATCGTCCCCGCGCGTCTCGACGCGAGGCGGCTGCCCGGCAAGCCGCTGGCCGAGATCGGCGGCGTCCCGATGGTGGTGCGTGTGGCCCGCCGTGCGTCGTTTTTGCCGGGGGTGCGGGTGGTGGTCGCAAGTGGGGACGGTCCGGTTCTCGACGTCTGCTCACGGGCTGGAGTGGCGTCGGTCCTGACACCGCGGCACGTCCCCAGCGGAACCCATCGGGTCGGCCTCGCGGTAGAGGCACTGGGCAGTCCAGACGTTCCGATCGTCAACGTGCAGGGAGATGAACCCTTTGTGGAGCCCGAGCACATGGACGCCGCCCTTCGGCTGATCGAAGGTGGGGCGATGATCGGCACCGTCGCAGCCCCACTCCGTGGCGATCCGGAGAATCCCGACCGGGTGAAGGTCCGGTTTGGAGAGGATGGTCTCGCGATTGCCTTTTCCCGGCAGCCGCTCGGTCATCCGGAATGGCAGCATCTCGGCCTGTATGCCTTTTCAGCCGGTGTTCTGCCGCAACTGCTCACACTGCCAGAGACCGCCGGGGAGCGTGCTGAACGCCTCGAGCAGCTCCGCTGGCTGGAGCACGGCCACCCGATCCATGTCTCGCCTGTGCGGCGGAGCGGGCTCTCGGTGGATACCCCCGACGACCTGAAGGCGGCGCGCCAAGCGGTCGCCTCGAGCCTATAGACTGGCGGCCCGGCCCCCGGTGAGGAGCGCAGCATGCACAAGAAGTTCATCTTCGTGACGGGAGGAGTGCTCTCGTCCCTCGGAAAGGGCCTGTCTGCCGCAGCCATGGGCGCGCTGCTCGAGTCCCGTGGCCTCCGGGTCGCGATGGTCAAGATGGACCCCTACATCAATGTCGATCCCGGCACGATGAGCCCCTACCAGCACGGTGAGGTCTTCGTGACGGACGATGGAGCGGAGACGGATCTCGACCTTGGCCACTACGAGCGCTTCGTGTCCGCGCGGACGTCCCAGACCAACAACTTCACGACCGGTCGCATCTACCGCAACGTGATCGAGCGTGAGCGCCGTGGCGACTACCTCGGCCGGACCGTCCAGGTCATCCCGCACATCACCGACGAGATCAAGCGGCTGATGTGGAAGGCGGTCGAGTCCGCGGACATCGGCATCATCGAGGTCGGCGGCACGGTGGGCGACATCGAGGGACTTCCGTTTCTCGAGGCCATTCGGCAGGTGCGTGTGGACGTGGGCACGGAGAACGTGCTCTACATCCATCTGACCCTGGTCCCCTACATCAAGACCTCGGGTGAACTGAAGACGAAGCCGACGCAGCACTCGGTGAAGGCCCTCCGAGAGATCGGCATCCAGCCCGACATCCTGCTGTGTCGGACCGATCGGGAGCTCCCGAAGGA
>JAYYRS010000371.1:0-4431 GCA_036126975.1 Myxococcota bacterium | reverse complement strand
GCGTACCGGCCCATCCAGTACACATCGAATCGTTTCACGCAGCCGAAATCCAACAAGCCGACAGTCCCGTCGCGCTGGAAGAGGTAGTTGCCGGCATGGGGGTCCGCGTGGACTGCACGCAGCCGGTACACCATGTCGTGGAAGGTCTCCACCAGGGTGTCCCCCGCGCGTTGCCGAGCCTCTGGTGTTGCCTGTGCCAGGAAATCGTCGAGCGGCGCGCCGGTGAGCCGATCCATGGTCAATACCCGGCTCGTGCAATGGCTTGGATGTGTCGCGGGGATGACGACACCGGAGCGACCCGCGAGCGCGCGCCGGAAGTATTCGAGATTGGCGGCTTCCTGGTAGTAGTCCAGCTCCTCTGAGAGCCGCGCACGGATCTCCCGGAACACGGCGTTGATCTCCTCCTTGTCCCTGCGGAGGACCCGACCCGCGATCAGCATCGACCGCAGGGCCCCCAGATCCGAGTCCACGCTGTCTTCGATTCCATCATGCAGGACCTTGACGACGACCCGCTCCCCGGACCGTAGCCGAGCAGCATGCGCCTGTGCGAGGCTGGCCGTTCCCAGGGGCTCGTCGTCAAAATCCAAAAAGAGTGATTCCAGCGAACCGTCCAACTCCGTCTCGATGGAGCGCCGGATGAGCCCAAACTCGATCGGCTCGGCGCGGTTGTTCAGCTGGCTGAGGGTCTCCGCCATCTCCGGAGGAAGATTCATCCCCTCGACCGCCTGCGCGAGCCCCTGCCCGACCTTCATCGCCGCGCCCTTGAGACTTCCCATCGTGGCGACCACTCGCTCGGCATTTTCGACGTGCAGCCGATTCAAGGCCGTCGTTCTCGTGTTCTCGTCCTGGAAGGCTCCCTTGATGCGCTGCCCCAGGTAGGACGTCGACACGCGGGATGACAGCCCGCCGAGACGGGCGAGGCGGGACAGTTTGGACTTGGGCGGGCGCGCCATGTCTCCTTCTCGCGCAGAGCGAGGGCACGCGCAAGCGCCCGTCCGCGGGATTGCATGACCAACCCTGTCATCGACTCGTCACGGCGGCGCCCCGAAGCCGCAAAATCAAATCGGTACACCGTGCCATGCGCATCGTTGCTTTCGTACCACTCGCGCTCCTCGCCTGCTCCCCCGGCGGACCGACCGCCCGTGCTGCCTTCATCCAGGAGGTGCTCGTCGAGGACAACCGTGTCTGGCTCACCCGAGATCCGGACCTCGTCGCGCGGAAATTCAACGCCATGGCCGACGACCCGTACGACTTCATGCGGGGCACGGTCGCGCTGCACTTTGCGGATCTCGCCCGACCCCGGGCGGCGCGGACCCCCACCCGTTTCCTCGGTACTCCGTCCTCCACGAGCGTTCTCCTTGTCGGTGACCCCCACCCGGAGAACGCGACCCTGTGCCATCCAGAGACCGGACAGCCGGGCGCGCCGAGCCTGGAATTCGTCGACCTCGATGCTGCGGGTTTCGGCCCATGGACGGTCGATGTCCGACGCGCGGCGCTCGGTCTGCGAATCCTCGCCGGGGGGCTGCCGGGCTGTGACGCAGATTGTCAGGAGGACGGCGTCGTCGCCATGGCGACCGCCTACAGCCGGCGCATCATGGATACCGAACCATCCAGCCCCGAGGCGGGGAGAATCATTGGCGACCTGGTGGAGCGAGCAGCGGAACGCGGACCCGAAAACAGGAGGCTCAGGAAGCTGACATCGGAAGCGCGCGAAGGCCGACGCCGCTTCATGCACACCGACGACACCCGACTCGAGCCCCTGTCCCGACAGGAACGCGCGGTGGTCGATGAGGCGATGCATGCGTGGCGCAATCGGGGAGATGCACCGCAGGACATGCGGGTCCTGGACCGGGCCCGCCGCTTCGGTTCCGGCATTTCGAGCCAGCCCGCCCTCCGATTCGCGGTGGCCTGGGATCGGGGTGATCCGTCCGACGAAGACGACCGGCTTCTCCAGCTCCGCGAAGTGATCGATCCGCCCCCTCCCCCGGGACGTGCGCTCCAGCAGACGAGCCTGTTCGATGACAACGCCCAACGGGTCGAGTACGCCGCGACCCTGCTGTGGTCCAGGGCCGATGCGGATCCTCGCGCTTCCGGGCTCCGGGCCGGAGGCTACGACCTCAAGACCATGTCGTGGACCGACTGGCTTCAGCCCATCGACCACGAGCGGGTGCTCGAGGCCTGGGTGGAGGGTCGATACACTCCAGCTGACATCGAAATGCTTGGCGCCACGCTCGGCGACGTGCTGGCGGGCAGCCATGGCCGTGGCGAGACGGCATCCGGGCGAGGTTCCCGGGCGGTGATCCGAGCCGACCTCGAGTCGGGTGGCGGGCCCGCTGCCCTGCGGGGAGAACTGCGCACCGTCTCCCGACTGGACACGCGGCAGCTCGAGCGAGACCACCGGATCTTCATCGACCTGCTGGACAGCCAGGGCCCACTGCTCGGCGCCGAACACATCCTGGAGGGTGTTCGATGAGTACCACCACCTGCATGGCACTCGTGGCCACCCTGGTTCCCGCTGAACCCGGACGTGAAGGCACCGGAGGTTGCATCGGCTTCGGTGCCGAGGTCGCGGGTCGATTCACCCAGCGCCTGCCGCGAGGCGGGGTGGACCGCGGCTTCACGCTCAGCCGGAGCCGATTCGACTTCGGCATGGACCGAGACGGTGCAGGCGCGCGCCTGGTGCTCGCCGGCGTTCGCAGCGGCGGCGAAGACAGCTACATCGGAGTGGCGGGCGAATCCATCGTTCCGCAGATCCAGGTGGCCGAGGCCCGGTATCGGGCAACCGGCATGGGCCTCACGGTGTCTGCAGGCCTCGTCGACGACCCGTGGGTGTCGACATCCAATGCGAGCTGGGACCTTCGCGCCACCGCACCCGGCATGGGTGAGTCCCAGGCATGGCTCGAACGCAGTGACCTGGGTGCGGCGGCCGCCTGGACGAGTCCCGACCACTGGGCCACGGTCGCAGGGACGTTCACTGCAGGGGAAGGCCCCGCACGCCGCGAGCGCAACAATGGCCAGGACACCGCAGGGCTGCTCATCCTCCGGCCGCTGGCGAATCTCGGAGGCGAGCCCGGCCTCCTCGAACTCCACGCCTACGGACGAGAAGGCTCCCGGGGACTCGGCCTCACTCGAGACCACCGCGCGGGCCTCAGAATGACCCACCGCAGCCCCTGGGTCGCCGGTGGTGCGGAATGGCTTCGCGCCTGGGGCGTCGGCGGCGATGCGCGCCGCAGCCCCCGCGGACTCTCGGGTTGGGCCCAGGTGACACCGAAAGCCACGCCGACACTGGCCTGGGCACGGCTGGACCACATCGATGAGGCGCCTGGGACGTCCAACACACGCCGCGTCCGCACCTCGGTCGGTGTGGGCCTGCAGCTCCCACCGGATGGGGTGACCACGCCACCGCTACGCCTGCTCGTGGGGTGGGACCGCGAGACCCGCGACGAATCCATTGCTTCGCTGGCGGGAGCCGCAGCGACGACCCGGACGGACGCCATCTTTGTGCAGCTGGACCTCCGCGCACGAGAGAGCACGGCGACATCCCCCACACCGCAGGACATCTAAGGAGCCCGCAAACCCATGCGCATCGCAATGCTATTGACGTCGTGTCTCGTCGGGTGTTCCCAGGCACGCCCCGTTGACTCTGGAACGCTCCCTGGCCGGGTGCACGACACGGGGTCGGACACGCGCGGAGGGAACGAATCCGGGATTCCCACAGACACCGGCACCCCTCCGCCGCTACCAGCGGATGTCCTGATCAACGAGCTCTTGCCCAATCAAGGTGGAGGTGGACCCGATTGGATCGAGCTCCACAACGTCGGCCAGTCCATCGCCGACCTGACGGGATGGACCCTGTCCGACCGCCCCGACCAGCCATGGAGCTTCCCCGAAGCGACCCAGCTCCGGCCCGGGGCCTTCCTGCTCATCTACGCGGACGACGGTGCGGGTGCGGAGACCGACGGACTCCACGCGACCTTCAAGCTCTCCCAGGAAGGAGAGACCCTCACTCTCGCATCACCGGATGAGACGATGGGCGACCGCGTGATCTTCCCGGCCCTTTCGTCGGATGAAGCCTACGCTCGCACGCCGGACGGCAGCGCATCCTGGACCGTGGTCCCCGGTGGTGGCACGCCTGCCGCACCCAACCAGGCTCCATGAACCGAGGTCAGCTGGCCGGTGTGAACCTCACCGGACGCCCCGGCCGGAGTTCGTCGGCGAGCACGCCGTCACGGGCGACGATCCGGCCGTTGACGATGACGAGCCGGGGTGGGATTCCCACCTCTCGCCCCACGTATGGAGACCAGTCCACTCCGGAGTATTCGGGCGGCGACTTCAGCTTGTGGGTCTCACCTTCCGAGAACACCACGATGTCGGCGTCTGCCCCTTCCACGATCGCACCCTTGCCCTCGAGCCCGAAGATCCGGGCCGGTG
>JAYYRS010000370.1:0-19323 GCA_036126975.1 Myxococcota bacterium | reverse complement strand
TCGTCATTCAGGGCCATCCACAGCCGACGCAGGAATGCGCGCGCCTGGGCCTTGTGGAAGTTCCCGATGTTCGAGCCGAGGAACAACATGAGGTTCCGTCGGTCGGCCTGCGCGCCAAGCCAGCGCACGCCCTGGGTGTATTCGCTGACGAGTCCGTGGATGGGCAGGGCGGGAAAGCGCGTGCCCATGTCGACGACCAGCCCCTGCATGGCGGAGGCGGAGATGTCGATCGGCACATACCGGACGTCGATGCCGAGCTCGAGTGCCTTGGCGAGCACCACCCGTGTCTTGCGACCATCTCCGGCGCCGAGGTCGATGATGTTCAACGCGTCGCCCTCGAACCGGCGCAGCAGGGCCTCCGCGTGGGTCGAGAGGACCGAATGCTCCACGCGCGTCGGGTAGTACTCGTCGAGGTCGGTGATGGCCTGGAAGAGCTGGCTGCCCCGCGCGTCGTAGAAGAATCGGGACGACAGCCGCTTCGGGGTCTCGGAGAGGCCGACCAGCACGTCCTCTGCGAGTGCCTGCCGGGCCTCTTCGGTCTCGTTGTTCCTCGTGGGCTCGAGCTCGATGATGCGCTGGTCTGCGGTGGTCGTGGACATGGAGCCTCCGGTCGGTGCAGGGGTCGTACTCGCCGACTCCGGGTGTGGCCAGCGCAACGGCGCTGCTGCAGTGGACGCGCTATGGGTGCGACCCATGATGCGTCACCTCCCCGCCCGCTCTGCTGCGCTGCTCCTTCTCAGCCCGATGATCCTGTCCGGATGCGCCGGAAAGGTGGACAAGGTCGTGATGAACCGGGTCGTGGAGCGCGCCCTGCGGGTACCGGATGTCGACCAGGCCTGTTCCATCGGTGTCGCGATGCGCTCCCCGCTCGCGGGGATCACCAGGGCGGCCCGCCCGGCGAACCAGGCGTTGATGATCGCGGAGTTCACGGCGGCGATGTGCGACGAAGCCGCCGCCCAGAGCCATGAGCTCGAGGCGGTCCGGGCCACCAGCGCCGCTGTGGGCCTGGCCGGGCCGCAGCGGGTCTCCCTCGCCCGGGATGCCCGAATCGCCGCAGACCGCTCGCACGGTCGCGCAGCGGCACGCTACCTGCGCGCCCTGGAGCACGGGCAGGCCGAGTTCGGGCCGCTGGGTGCAGAGGCGTGTCCCCGCCTGGAAGAGTGGGAAGAGCTTCCCTTCATGGTCATGCTGGTGTCCGGCATGCAGGTCGTCCTGCACGACAGCGCGGCGGGCAGTCCGCTCGGCGTGCCCAAGGAGACGATCCTGGACGTCGCGCGGTCGGCCCAGTGCCTCGACGATGCGGACTGGTGGTACGGCCCCTCGGCCATGCAGGCGGCGGCGTGGGCCACCATCCCAGGATCGGCACCCGCCGGCACGGATCCGTGGGCCCTGCTGGAAGATGTAGCCGAGAAGTCAGACGCAACGGGGATTCGTGTCGCCCGAGCCCTGCAGGTGGTCATTTCGGTCAATGCCGGTCGGGATGACCTCGCAGAGCAGGCGATCCGCGCCCATGCCGCGGCGCGCGTCGCGACACCGCCGTCCGAGGAGTACGCTCTCTTCGACCAGTACGCCCTCGTTCTCAGCCGGCACCAGTCGGACCTCTTCTGGATGAAGGAAGAAGGGCACCGCACTCCGGTGTTTGGAGAGTTGCCGGGTGATGGCGTGTCCGCGCCGGACGGTGCACCGCTCGGTGCGGACCCCTTCGCAGATGATCCCTTTGCCGAAGACCCCTTTGGTGGAGAACTCCCTGACAGCGATGCTTCGGGGGGAGACCCCGCCGACGCTGTCCCACCGGCTGAGCCTCCTTCTACCGATGACGCTGCCCTGGAGACCCCGTGAAGCGCACCCTCAACCTCATGCTCTCGGCCTTCGCTGTCGCTGTCTTCGGCTTCGCGGCGGCCCCGTTGCAGGCCCACGCCGCCACCATCTGCGCCTACGACCCGGCTGGAAAGTCCGGCGACTTCTTCCGGCTGCTTGGCGACTACGCGCTCGAGGCCGGGAAGTGGGGCGCCACCATCGAGCTGAAGGCCTACACGGACGAAGAGACCGCTGCCAAGGACTTCGCCGCCGGCCAGTGTGATGGCGTGGTCGCGACGGGTGTGCGCCTCCAGCGATTCAACAACTTCCCGAGCACCTTCGAGGCCGTGGGCGGGCTGCCCAACTATGCCGCGGAGAAGCAGCTCATCCAGAGCTTCGCGAAATACCCGAGCGCAGCTCGGAAGCTTACCCGGGGCGAGTACCAGACGGTCGGCTTCATCCCCGCTGGCGCGGTGTACCTCTTCGTCCGGGACCGGACGATCGACAGCGTGGAGGCATTGGCCGGGAAGCGGATCGCGACGATGGACTACGACAAGGCCGCACCGTTCATGGTCGAGAAGATGGGTGCCATCATGGTCCCTGCCGACCTCGGCAGCATCGGCCCCAAGTTCAACAACGGTGACGTCGACATCTGCTACATGTCTGCGCCGGGCTACGGTCCGTTCGAGCTGCATCGCGGGCTCGCCAACGGAGGCGGGATCATCAAGGCACCGCTCGCCCAGGCGAGTTTTCAGGTGTTGATCCGGAAGGACAAGTTCCCGGCGGACTTCGGAGCCCAGTCACTCAACTACTGGTCCTCCAACTTCGACAAAGCCCTTGCCGCCGTCAAGAAGGCCGAAGCAGCGATTCCCGCCGACAAGTGGATCGATGTGCCCGCTGCGAGCCTGTCCGAGTGGGACTCCATCTACCAGGACGTCCGGGTCGCGCTTCGCGACAAGGGCGCCTACGACGGCAGCCTGCTCGGCGTGATGAAGAAGATCCGGTGCGGCCAGGACCGGTCTCGGTCCGAATGTGCGGAGAGCCGCGAATAGCCGATCACTCCGGGGCATGATCGGCCCGGCCGCGTTGCGAGGACCCGTGTACGGGTCGGGGGCGATATGCTCCGCACCCGCCGCGAGGTCGTCATGAGCCACGGGGGTCCCAGCGGACCGCTCGATCGCCTGCTTCCGCCCGTCACCGTCGCGGTGCTGGGCTTCCTGTTGCTCGCGCTCGGCGTGGGCGTGGCACCGAACTTCGACACCCGCCTGGTCAACATCGGGGAGCAGGTATGGCCGGGCTACGCAAAGGACCTGCGCTCCGATCCGACGCCACCCGAGTGCGAGCTCGAAGCGCTCCAGCAACGGCTCGCCGCATGCCCCGCCGAGGCGGAGACGAATGGGGACGAAACGGGGGGAGACCCCTTTGGCGGGGAGGATCCATTTGCGGAGGCAGACGGAGGCGATCCGTTCGGCGGTGCCGATCCCTTCGCGGAGGCGGACGGGTCCTCGCCAGACGCGGTCCCGGCTGCAGATGACCCGTTCGGGGACGTCGACCCCTTCGTCGACCCTGCTCCTCCCTCCGACCCTTTTGCGGGGGCGGACCCCTTTGCTCCAGACAACGGAGACGCGGGGTCTGCCGACCCGTCCGATCCATTTGCCGGTGGTGATCCGTTTGCGGATGGTCCCGCAGCCCCCACCGAGGAGAACTGCCCGGCGCTTCGGGCACTCGCGGAGCGGTGCGAGAAGCGCCACGCCGCCTATGCCGACACCATCGACCGGCTCACGCCTGGGGTGCGGCGGTTTCGTTCCGTCGAGACCGCCGTCAGTGATTTTGCGCGCTTCGACTACTGGAAGCATCTGCTGAGCCTCCTCCTTCTCCTTGGCGCGCTCGCCACCACGGTCCGGCGGCAGCACATCGCCCTGCGAGAGCCGGAGACCGGGCTCGAACATCGAGTCACCCAGGCGCTGCAGCTGGTCGTCCACATCGGTTTCGTGGCGTCGGCGTGGGCGGACTGGCAGGTTGGCCGACAAGGCGCCGCAGAGGTGGAGCATCCTCTCCTGCCACTCATCTGGGCAGCCGGGTTCGGTGCGCTCGCGGCCGTGAACCTGTTCCACATCATCAAGGTCCCGACGGGCCTCAAACCAGGCTTCCGCGTCGTTCGCCTGCTGACCAGCATCCCCCTGTATGTCTACATGGGGGTCGTCGCGCTGGTGTACTTCCAGTTCCTGGAGGGCCACGACAGCGGGCAGGCGATCTACCTGCACAAGTTCGTCCAGCATCCCAGCATCTACATCGGCATCGGGCTCTACATCTGGGCGGGGATGATGCTGTCAGAGACGCGCCTCGCGCAGCGTGTCTTCGACGTGCTCCTTCCGTGGAAGCTGCCTCCGGCGATCCTCGCATGGCTGGTGGTCGTCCTCGCCGCCGTCCCCACGGCCTACTCCGGAGCGTCGGGCATCTTCGTCATCGCCGCCGGCGCAGTCGTCTTCCATCAGCTCAAGAAGGCAGGTGCCTCACCGCGTCTGGCGCTGTCTGCGACCGCCATGTCAGGAAGCCTCGGCGTGGTCCTGCGGCCGTGTCTGGTGGTCGTTCTCGTTGCCATCCTCAACAAGCAGGTGACGACGGATGAGCTGTTTGGTCGCGGGTTCCAGGTGTTTCTGCTGACTGCGCTGCTGTACCTCGGCGCCATGCTGCTCCGGAATCGGGATGGCTTCTCGCTGGCGCCCGTGTCCGAGGGCATGGCCGGAATGCTCCGCGGTCTGAAGCGGCTCGCGCCGTATGGGCTCGTGGGAACCGGTGTGCTCGCGTTCCAGTCCGTCGTCCTCGATACCCAGGTCAGCGAACACACGGCGGCGTTCATGCTCCCCGCGATCCTGATCGCATTGGTCGTGTTCGACACGCGATTCAAGGCGCTCGGGGCTCGCGAGGACGATCCAGAGCGCTTGCAGGCAGTCCCGGAGCGGGCGATGCCTGCACTCACGCGCGCCACCCACGAATCGTCGGGTCACATCGGCGCCTTGCTCATGCTGATGGCAGGCAGCGTCGGTCTTGGCGGTGTCGTCGAACGGGCAGAGCTGATGAGCCTTGTTCCCCAGGACCTGGGCAGCCCTGTGGCAGCGATGGGCATCCTCGTGGTCGCCATGGTGCTGGTGGGCATGACCATGGACGCGCTGGGCGCGGTCGTCCTCGTCAGCGTGACCATTGCCCCGCTTGCATACAAGAACGGCATCGATCCCGTGCATTTCTGGATGATGGTGCTCGTCGCATTCGAGCTCGGCTACCTGACACCGCCGGTCGCGATCAACCATCTCCTCGCCCGGCAGGTCATTGGCGATGCGGCCCGGGTCGAAGACATCCCGGTCGACGGGGGATGGGTCGCGCGCAACGAGCATCTGTGGCTGCCCATGGCCGTGATGGGCACAGCGCTGGTCATCGTGGCCTTCGTGCCCTTCCTCATCGGGTGACCGGACCAGCCCCGGGGACCGAGGGGGCTAGTGGTCCAGACCCAGCCTCTCGGCGCCATGGTCTCGCACGATGGCCAAGGCGCGCCGGATCGGTTCGGCTGCGCCCCAGAGCAACTGGTCTCCCACCGTGAAGGCCGTGATGTGACGGCGGTTCGTGCGGAGGCGGCGGAGCCGACCCACGGGCACCTGCAGCGATCCGGCCGTCGCGGCAGGCGTCAGATGTTGATGGCTGGCCTCTGGCGTGTTGGGAACGAGCTGCGTCCATGGAGTCGTCGCACTGATGACCGCCTCCATTTCGTCCATCGGGACCTCGGCCCGGAGACCGATGGTCAGCGCGGAGGCGTGACAGCGCAGTGCTCCCACCCGGACGCACAGGCCGTCGATGGGTACCGGGGGGTCGAGACCGAGGATCCGGTTCGTCTCGGCCTCTCCTTTCCACTCCTCCCGGGAGCGACCGTCGGGCATCGCCGTGTCGATCCAGGGAAGGAGGGAGCCGGCGAGGGGACGGCCGATGCCTTCCACCGGATGGTCCGGGTGGCGCATGCGATCCGTGATGCGTCCCTCCAGGGTGAGCGCATCGACGGAAGGTTCGCCCAGCATGGGGCGGGCGTGGGTGCCGAGGTCGTGCATCTGGCGCACGAGGGTCCGCATCGCCTGTGCGCCTGCTCCGCTGGCGGCCTGGTAGGTCATCGCGCTGACCCAGTCCACCCAACCGCGCTGAAGCAGCCCACCGATTCCCATCAGCATGAGGCTCACGGTGCAGTTTCCGCCGATGAGATCCCGAACGCCGCGGTGCAGTGCGTGGTCGATCGTGGAGCGATTGAGTGGATCGAGCACGATCACTGCGTCTTTGGACATGCGCAGCGCGCTCGCAGCGTCGATCCACACTCCGCTCCACCCTCGCGCCCGAAGCCGGGGATGCACGGCCTGGGTATAGGCGCTGCCCTGGCAGCTCACGATGACGGGGAGGGATGCGAGTGCATCGATGTCGTGGGCGTCACCAAGCGGAGGCAGGGGAACCCCGACATCTGGCGCCGCGCCACCAGGATTGGACGTGCTGAAGAAGAGAGGCTCGAGCCCGACCCAGTCTCCCTCGTCGCGCATGCGTTCCCGCAGCACGCTGCCAACCATGCCCCGCCAACCAACAAATCCGACGCGCATGCCTGTCTCCTGGGCGGGCTCGCTATCGCCGTGCCGGACCGTCGGCCACGCGCGGGGTCGGAGGGTCCCGGCCGGCATTCATTCGATGTCGAAGACGTAGTCCGTGTCGTAGGTGCGCACGTAGAGGCGGTTGTCTCGAAGAAGGAGGTAGTCCGGGCCGGTCTTCAGCCGGGTCTTCGAGACCAGGTCGCCGCTCTGGCGGTCGAGCAAGGTGATGAAGTCAGGCTCCGCGGTGAATCCGTAGCCGCACCAGATGTGGTCGTCCTGGATGATGAAGTTGTGGCTGTTGCAGACCAGCGGCGGAGAACGCCACAGCAGTAGACCGCTCTTCAGGTCGATGGCGGACAAGTATGCGTTCTGGCCCATCGAGGACGCGGCATGGGTCCGATGAGCGTGGCTCACGTACAGGACCCCATGCCGTATCTGTGCCCAGGTCAGGGACTGGTCGACGAATGCCTCTTCCCCACGCCTCGCCTGGGGTGCGCGGGTCCAGGCGGAGAAGTCGAAGCTCCGCAGGAGCTCTCCCGTGTCTGCGGCAAACACGCCGAGTCGTTCCCGGACTGCGCCCGCGCCGTACACGCCGAGCCGATGGTTCTCGTCGACAATGACCACGCGCAGAGGCGCCCCATCGAGCTCTCGTGGGACGAAGGCGGCCTGCTCTCCGGGGAGGGTCGGGATGCGAGCGTGCCGGCCGCTGGGGCCCTGCAGGACCACCGGGAGCGTCCAGCCGACATCGCGGAACCAGCGTCCATCGTCAATGACACTGTTCTTCTTGGCGGACCGCTGCCGCAGACGGGGTGCAGCGGTCTGGGCCGGGACCGCGGCGGGAGGCCGGTTCCAGGGACCGGCTGCCATTGTCTTGGAGCGCGCGCGGAGAACGACACCGGGAAGGGCATCGCGCGCCGCGACCAGCTCGGCGGGCTGAAAGGGGCGACGCGCCGCCCCGGCGAGCGCCACAGCGCCACTCCATCGCTCGATCCAGCCACGCAGGGCCGTGATCTCAGCCTCTCCAGGTGCCTGCAGACGGTCCGCGAGGGCTTCCCAGGAGAGGGATGCCGCGGCCCGCATGCGGGCCTCCTCCGCGTCGAGCAGCAGGCTGTCGAGTCGTTCGCGCGCCGCAGGCACGTCGGGCACATCCGCGGGCCAGTCCTGGCCTCGCACCCGAACCTTCGCGTTCTCGTACTGCGCCAGGTAGGCCTCGAGGCAGGGCTGCTCTGGCTCGCGTCCGGTCTTGCGTGCGCCTGCACAGCGAACCCATGCCTGGCGTGCCTCCTGGTGAAGCCGCAGGGCCTTCCTGTCGGCCGCTCGGGGTCGTTCATCGGCGGTCGCCGACAGGGTGACGGCAAGGACGAGCGCGAGATGCATGCAGGCTCCAGCCGGAAGAACGGGCCCCAGGTTACGCGCCGCGAAGCCCGGAGGCCCCGCATGGCGCGTCGTAGCATTCGTCACCACAAGGACATCGTCGCCATCTTCACCGCCAACGGCGCGCCCTCCGACCGCTGCCTCGCCCGGCTTCGCAAGCTCGGTGGCCCGGCGCATGAGTCGCTGCGGGACATTCTGCTGGGGATCTACGTGGGACCGAAAGGGGTGCGTCGGGGCAGGATGGCCACGGTGGCTGCGGCGACCGCTCTTGCGGACTGCGGTGCGGTCGAGGCCGTCCCCGACATGCTTCGGATGCTGAAGCGGATCGATGCGATCGGTGGACTCAACTTCGCATTGATCCGGACGCTGCAGGACATGGGAGCCGGTGCGCTGGAGCCGGTGCTGGCAGCTTTCGATGCAGCCGAAGGTTCCCTGGAGCGGCAGCAGCTCGGTCTGGTGCTCGCAGGACTGGGTTCCGATGATCCACGGATCGGAAGGGCGGTGGCGCGGGTCATCGAGGACAACGCGTCCGTCGGCGCGGCGCTCGCCCGGCGGTACGAGGTGCCGGGTCTCTCTGCTGCCCTCTCGGATGCCTTGGATGCTTTCGAGGTCAGACCCGGAAGCGCACCGTTCGACAACCAGTCCGCGGTGGATCTGGCCGAGGCCATCGAGGCCCAGGGGGGCGCCCTCACGGCGGCACAGCAGCTCAAGGTGGCGGCGGCACGGGCGGCCATGGAACCCGGTTTCGAGCGCGAGCCGTGCCGAGTCGACGCCCCGGTGCGCGCGCACAGCTCGTCGCGGCCCAGACGCGGCTCGGCCGCGACCCCTCGGCCTGGCGCGCCTGGGTCGAGGTCGTGGAGGCGCTCCGGATGCTGGGCCGGGACGAAGAGGCGCGACAGGCCGCCAGGGAAGCCGTGCGGCTGCATCCGGAGATTGGCGACCTGTGGGTCGTCCTGGGACACGCTGAAGCCGCCCGGGGTGCGATGGCGCGCGCAGAGACTGCGTTCGAGTCCGCCACGCAGCGGACACCGGATCTGGTCGAGGCGTGGCTCCGGTGGGGCACGATCCGATTCCGGCGGGGAGACATCGCGGGCGCAGAGGCCCCACTGCGGCGGGCGTTTGCTCTCGCGCCAGACCTGGCGATCGCGCGCATCGCCCTTGCGGGCCTGTGTCTACGGGTTCGAAAAGCCGATGAAGCGATCGGGCTCCTGGAGCCCATCCTCGACGAGGATCCGACGCCGGAGCTCGTCAGTACATGGGCGAGGGCGTGTCTCGCGCGCCATCGACCTGCGGACGCCCAGGCGGCGCTCCTCCAGGCTCGCCACCGACACCCGGGGCATCCGTTGCTCTGCTTTGCGGCCGGAGCGGTCCACGATCGGCTTGGGGAGCATGCGGAGGCTTTCTCGGCCTTCGAGATGGCGAATTCCGCGATGGGGTCCAGCTGGGATTCCGCGGCACACGCAGCGCGTGTCGATGGCGTCCTCGCGGCATTCGACGGCGTGACCCTCCGCCGGGCCGCGCGCGCTGGCGTCGACGGAAGCGGTGTGGTGTTGATCGTTGGGATGCCCCGATCGGGGACCAGCCTGCTCGAGCAGGCCCTCGCCTGCCATCCGGGCATCGCTGGAGGGGGTGAACTCGACCTGCTCCGTCGGCTGGGGCTCCGGCTCTCTGCAGCGCTGGGAAGCGCGGGCCAGTGGTTCCAGCGACCCGCCGATGTCACGGGCGAGGTGTATGACCAGCTGGCGAGGCCCTATCTGGAGGAGCTGTCCCGCAGGGCGGGAGCGGGTGCGCTCCGGATCGACAAGACGCCAGACAATGCCCTTCGGCTGGGGCTCGCCACTCTCGTGCTTCCGGGCGTGCGTGTGCTTCATGTGGTGCGCGATCCGGTCGACAGTGGCTGGTCCTGTTTCAGACAGGCCTTTGGAGATGGGCTCGCGTGGTCTCGCTCGTTGCAGGACATCGCCGCCTACAGAGCCGATGTGGACCGTGCGATGTCCCATTGGCGTTCGGTCCTGCCAACCCCACCGCTTGAAGTCCGGTACGCCGAGCTCGTCGGCGAGCCGGAGCGCACATTGCGCGCGGTCCTGGGTTTTCTCGGGCAGCCCTGGGACCCTGCGGTGCTTCGCCCGCAAGACAACGAACGGCTCGTTGTGACGGCGTCCCATGGGCAGGTGCAGGAAGCGCTGCATGGAAGGAATGTTGGTCGGTCTGCGCCGTATCGGGCCTGGCTCGGGCCGTTGTTGGACTGAATCCGGGCCGCCTACTCGACGGTGCGCCAGCCATCTTCGGACCACCGCACCACGCCCGGCCCGAGGCTTCCGCCAGCCTCCACCGCCTGGGAAACGACGGCTCGGAGGGTCGGCAGGGCATCCGCCTGGGCTCCGTCCGCCCACAAGAGCACGCCCGGGTCCGGCGTGGCGGCATAGAGGACGCCGCCAGCGCGTTGGGCCCGGCCGACCCAGAGGTCGGGATGGAGCAGCAGGCTCGCGTCATAGGCGCCGTCTGCCTCGAGCATGTAGACCGGGCCGTCGCCTTGCTGCACCGGTGCGGGAAATGCCAGGCGGAGGTTCTCGACCGCCTGGGCCCGGGCCGCCTCCCGCCCCATCCCCAGTCGCGTCAGCTCCGTCTGTCCCACGAAGCCGAGCGCACTCGGAGCGTCGAGCACGAGCAGGGCCCACAGGTCCTCCGTGATGGGCCAGGCCGCGGGCGGATCGGCCGGCCGGCGTTTCGCGAGTGCGGCAAGCTGCGCGCGGGATCGGATGACCATGCGGAGCCGGTCTGCCTGCGGATGTCCGATGCGGTCGACCATGTCTGCCGCGCCGGCAGCGGCCCGGAGCGCCTGGTCGCGCTGGGTGGGGTCGTCGTTCCACATCCGCCAGGCACGGGCGAGGCTCACCGCGCTCCCCGTGCCGCCGGCACACGCCACGGCAAGTTGAAGCGGCGCCATGACGGTGGCCGCGCAGTCCCGATCCCGCACCATTGCGGCCACCACGTGGGTGAAGCCGTGCTGGTCCAGCGGAAGCGCTGCCGCGTCCACGGCGCGGGCCGGCAGCATGGAGAGCAGCAGAGCGAACAATGGCATGCAGCAGGCGTATCCGCTGGTCAACGGACCCGCCGGTTGGCTACCCTTCGCCCACCCGGAGGTCCCCGTGTTCCGCTTGCGTCTCATCCCCCTGCTCCCCATTGCCATCGCTGTCGGCTCCTGCGGGGGCAAGACCGGCCCCGTTGCCGGGACCGATACGAGCGAGTCGGATGGCGACAGCGACACCGACGGGGGAACCGATGAAGACACCGGTTCGGGTGGAACCGATGCCGATGGAGACGGCTTCACCGTAGAGGAGGGCGACTGCGATGATGAGGACATCCGGGTCAATCCTGCGCGCGAGGAAGACCCCTTCGATGGCATCGACAACGACTGCGACGGACGCATCGACGAGGAGTGGTCGGGCCTGACGGTTGCCCAGCAGTCCCGGGATCGCCGGTCGGCCATCGTGGTGTTCGACACGGTGAGCCGGATCGATGCGGAGGTGACGCTTCCCGACGGGGTGGTGCCCTATGACCTCGATCACGCAGTCGAGGGAGACGGATGGGTGGTCTCGGGAACGGAACTGTGGTCCAACATCTCCGCGGGGGGAGCGAGCTTCGAGTACGCCCGGGCCTCGCTGTACCGCGTCGACGCCAGCGGGAACACGACCCCGCTCGCGGAGTTCAGTGACCCCAATTGGGAGGAGGGCGGCGACCCGACGGCGGCGCTGTTCTACTGGTTCGGCCCCATCATCCGAGGCGTGAAGACCCATCCCGGAGGCTGGTATGCGGTCGCCACACCGGACGCCTTGTTCCGAGTGGACCCATCCGGTTCCGTCAGCGAGCTCGCCCGATGGGGAGGCAACATCACGTCCCCCGAGGCCTACGACCTGTATGCGATCGACCTGACCATCGATCTCTTGACCGGTGAGATCTCGGTGCTCGGGTTGCTGGGCGGATTCGGCACGTGGAGTGCGGACACAGGCATGGTCTTCCACCGGCAGGTCGACATCTCCGAGGGGTTCGAGAGCTGGGATGCCAAGCTTGGGGTGAGCCTCGTTCGCATGGATGGAGATGCGAACTACGCCATGATGGCCGACTACGAAACGGGTGAGTACGAGCTGCTGGCGTGGGATCCGAGCGCGTCCGACTGGACGCCGCGGCTTGACTGGGCCAACGACCTCCTGCTGCCTCTCGACATCGCGACGGACGGAGACCGGGGAGACTGGTTCGCCACGTCGAAGGGTGGTCAGTACCGGACGATCTGGAAGATGCGCGGTGTCGACGACAGCATCGATGACTTCTACAACGAGGTCGAGGACGGTTTCAGCTACTGGGGAATCGTCTCCAATTGGTGACGCGCCCGGCTCCGGCCTGCGGGGGGCCGAGGGCCGCCGGGCCGCCGCCGTCGACCTGGTCCCGCCGTCAGCTGTCTGCCAGTCGTGCCCGGACGGCCTCCTCATCCACCTCGTCAGGCCTCCACAGGTGACGTCCTTCCATGCCACCGGCGATGGTTAGGACCTCGCCCGTCACGTGGCGGCTCGCAGCCGGACTCGCGAGGACGGCGCAGGCACGTGCAATGTCGATGGGCCGGGCGAGCTGGCGAAGCGCCATCGTTTGCGTGATCTCCGAGACCGTTCCGGCGCCGTCGAGTGCAGCTGCGGCCATGGGCGTGATGGTCCAGCCGGGCTCTACGGTGTTCACGCGGGCATAGGGGTCGATCTGCACGACCTCGTTCTTGATGCTCCGCATGAGCCCGTGGAGGCCCGCCTTCGTCATCGCATAGTCGGCATGGCCTGCCTCTCCGAATCTCCCCGCCGTGCTCCCGATCAGCACGAGCGCCGCACCGCGTCCATCAGCACGCGGTCCGACGGCGCGGAGCCCCGCCATCCACGCCCTTGCGGTCCATGCAGCGCCCAGGAGGTTGACCGCCACCGTGTCCCGGATCCGATCCACGTGAAGCGTGTCGAGTGCTCCGGCGGACGGCGGCCAGATGCCTGCATTCGCAATGGCCACGTCGATGCGGCCGAAGCGTGTGGCACCCATGGAAAACATCTGGTCGACGGAGGAAGGATCGCGGATGTCTCCCTCGACACAGAGGACCCGGTCGCGCCAGGTGGCGTCTGCCACGTGCTGCCGAAGTGCGTCGATGCCGGTGTATGCGTGGAGCACCAGTTGTGCTCCTTCCGCGGCAAAGACCGCGGCGAGTGCGCGACCGATGCCTCCGGATGCGCCAGTGATGAGGACGGTCGCATCGTCGAGCTGTAGATCCATCCTGCCTCCGGATCGCCAGCCTATCCCTGGTCGCGGGGTGAGGGTGGACGGCCGCGGCAGCCGCCGGCCGGGTTCGGTATGCTGGCCGGACCAGCGCAGATGACTGCGCTGCCCTCTGACCCGAGGTCCCCGTGTCCGACGCCTTGCACCGCCGTCCCCGCTGCTGGTTGGTGCGCGACAAGGGCGCGCGTGTGCTCGTGCAGGGCCGTGGCTTGCTGATGGGCCGGCTCCCGGACAACGACATCGTCCTCTCCGACAGGCGGGCGAGCTCGAGCCATGCGCTCGTCACTGCGACCATTCGCGGTCTCGAGGTCGTCTCGCTGGGCAGGAATCCCACGCGTGTGGGCGGGAAGGTCGTGCAGGGCAGGGCCGTCCTCCAGCACGGTGATGTGCTGGAGGTGCCGGGAGGCACCTTCAGGGTGCACATCGAGAAGGGGCGAGGCTGGTCGGACCATGCCTGGGTCGTCGAGCATCCGGATGGGGGCCGATACGGACTGCGGCAGCTGCCATTCAGGATCGGGGGTTCCGACGACGACAACCTCCAGGTCGATGGCTGGCCTGCAGCCGCAGTCTGCTTCGATGTCGCCCAGGGCGCCCTGGCGGTCGAGCTCGAGGCGCCGGCGAACCTGTCTGGCGAGGACCAGCCTGCTGGTGCGGTCGAGGCCCTGGAGTCCGCCGACACCTTGACCATCCACGGACACAGCGTGCGGGTGCTGTCTTCGGCCGCAGGTGGTGGGGAGGAGACGGTTCTTGCCCAGCAGGCGCAGCTGCCCACCAAGGCGCGATTCCAGTTCCTCCCCAATGGCGGCCGGCTCGAGGTTGGCTTCTCCGATGGTTCGAACCATACGGTCGAGCTTGCAGAGCTGCGGGCGAACCTCGTGGCAGCCCTGCTCACCCCGCCGAAGCCATACAAGGCGGGTGAACTCATCCCGGATGATGTCCTCGCGCCTGCCATCTGGCCCGGCCAGCAGGAGCGGGGCCGGACGGACCTCAACCTCCTCCTGCACCGTACCCGCAAGAACCTGCTCCGAGCCGGGATCAACCCCTCGGTCGTGCTCGCGCGCGCCAAGAAGGGAGGAGCGACCTGCTTCCGGCTTGCCCCGGGTGCACATGTCGTCGTCGAGTAGGGCCGGTTCAGCGGACGGATGAAGCGACCCGTTCGAGGCGCCGTCCGATCTGTCCCGAAATTCCGTCGGGCAGGCGCTGGCGGACGGCGCGCGCTTCCCGGAGCGCCGCCTCTGCGGCCGGTCGGTCGCCCCGCAGCGCCTCGACCTCGGCCAGCGCGGCGAGATGCAGGGCCAGCGCGGCGGTGCGATCGCCCTCGCGCAGGATGCTCTCCGCGCGACGGAGGTAGGCCCGCGCCGCTCCGGAACGACCGAGCCGCGCGAGGCAGAGTCCAAGCGCACTCGAGACCTCCGCCTCGAGCGCGGGCATCTCCATCCTGCGTGCGGTCGCGAGTGCGGCGACGAGGAGGGGTTCTGCGCCGGTCGGGTCTCCGCCGCGGAGAATGATCTGCCCGAGGAGGCCTGTGGCCTGGGCGGTCTCAACGGGCAGGTCATGCGCTGCTCCCAGGCGCCGAGCTGCATCCAGCGCAGCGCGCGCCTCCCGGAGACGGTCTTCTCGCTGCTCGATGATGCCCATGGCCAGCAGCGCGCGGGCTTCTCTCGGGCGGTCACCCACCTGGCGGGCGAGGCCCAACGCCAGCCGGGCGAGGCGTCGGCCCTCGTCGATGCGTCCCAGGTCTCCACATGCGACGCCGAGTCCCGTCAGGGCTCCGGCTTCGCCTGCGCGTCTGCCGGCGTTCCGGAGGATGGCCAGCGCTCGAAGGAATCGGGTGCGGGCGTCGGTGGCTGCGCCGCGGTCGAGATCGAGCCAGGCTGCCCGGACCACGGCGTCTGCCGCAGACAGATGGTCACCGTGGGCGCGCAGATCCGCGAGCGCCCTCTCGAGCAGGGGCCATGCCCGATCGGGTCTCTCGTGGTCCCGGTGCAGCCACGCCAGGGAGGAGCGGGCGCGTGCTGCGCCCCAGCCGTCCCCGAGTTCTTCGAAGCGCCCAAGCGCTGCCTGGAGGTTCTGACGGGCGCTGCGGAGTCGTCCGGCAGCGAGATGCAGGGCCCCTGCCCCGGCGAGGGCTTCAGCCTCGACGGACTCCAGACCGGTTTCCTGGGCGACCGTGATCGCGGCCTCGTAGTCCTCGGCTGCCGAGCGGGGTCGCCCCGCAGTGCGGAGGGCGCCTGCGCGTGCCAGCAGGAGGCGCGCCCGCAATCGAGGTCGAACGCCCTTGAGGGCAAGCACCCGTCCGATGAGGGCCAGCCCACCGTCAACGGGTCCCCGCTCGATGAGGGTGCGCAGCGCTGCGAGCGCGGCGTTTCCAGCGACCTCTGGGTCTTGGCGTGTGATCGCCCGCTCTGCTGCAGCGATGAGTTCATCGCGCTCGAGGAGCAGGCCTCGGAGGCGGCGGAGGCCGCCCGGTCGATGCAGGCTCTGCAGGGTCTGCTCCGTGCCCACCTGCGCAAAGTACCGACCATGGCGAATCTCTGCGGAACGGAGTGCCGCACGACCTGCCATGGGTCTGCCCGCTCGTTGCGGGGCTCCTGCAGACTTGTCGGCCGGGCTCCGTCGCGCGAGGTGTTCAGCGGCGAAGGCGCGCACGGTCGCGAACATCCCGAACCGTGGGGCGCCGGAGCCTGCCCCATCGCCGACGACCCGGAGCAGGCTCCGCTCCAGCAGGGCCTGGATCACGAGGGGCACCCAGGGCGCCTCCGCCCATGCCGAGATGTCGACCACGGCTTCGGCAGCTGGAACGGAGAAGCTGCCTCGAAACACGGAGAGCTGTGCCAGCGCGGCCTGCTCCCATGGACGCAGGCGCTCCCAGGACCACGCGAGCGTCGCGCGGAGGGTCTGCTGTCGATCGGGTACGCCCTCGGTGGCGGCACGCAGTCGCAGGAAACGGTTCGACAGGACCGAGGCGAGGCGCGTGGGCGAGAGGTCCGTGCTCCGGCCCGCTGCGAGCCGGATCGCCAGGGGAACGCCTTCCAGGTTCTCGACAAGCTGATGGATGGCCCGCATGTCTTCTGGCGACCATTCATGCCCTGCGGGGCGTGTCGCCCGTGCCTGGAAGAGCGTCACGGCACTGTTGGGGTCGAGGGGCCCAAGCTCGAGGACTGCCTCATCCTCGAGTCGGAGTCGTTGGCGGGAGGTCACCAGCACGCGGAGCGCGGGGGCCGCTGCCTGCCAGCGGTCGAGTACTGCGATGCCGGTGTGGACGAGTCCGTCGAAGCTGTCGAGCACGAGCAGAGCGGGTCCCCGCTCTGCCAGTGTCGTGCCCAGTCCTTCAATGCCCTCGGCGGTGGCATCCCCCACGTGCGCAACGCCGAGCGCGCCGCCGACCTCCTGGCAGAGTCCCGCGGCGTCGGTGGCCTCGGAGAGATCGCAGAAGAAGACGTCCTTCCCTGCTTCCGACCGCTCCTTTGCGAAGGCGGCCGCCAGCCACGTCTTGCCGATTCCCCCCAGGCCCGTCACGGTGAGCAGGCGTCGACGGCTGCCGGCCCACGCACGGAGCGCCGAAAGCGCACCCTCTCGACCCATGATGACATCGACCTCTGGCGCTGCGCTCCCAGCTTCGGCCGGCTCGCTCAGCAGGGTCCCACCGCCCATCGGGGCAAATGGGTCGTCGGCCAGGGTGTGGTGGCCAGCATGCAGCGCCTCGGCTGGATTCCGGGGCTGGCCAGCCCGGACGAGGTCCTCCACGCTGGGCTCGCGGGGCAGCCCGCGGGCCAGGACGCGGAGCCGACCCCGGACGGTGCCGGCTGTTTCGGGGCGGTCGGTCGGCGTGCGCTGCAGGCAGGCTGCCATGACCTCGGCGACGCCGGGAACCCGTTTCTCGAGTTCATCCCAGATTCCCCACGTGCGCAGTGCAGTCTCTGCATTGTCGAGCTCGGCGAACACGTCTCGGTGCTCGGCCACTCGCCATGGCCGTCGACCGAGGAGCAGCTCGATGCCGATGACGCCAAGCGCAAACAGATCGACGCGATGGTCCTGGTCCTTCTTGTCCCACTGCTCCGGAGCGGCGTAGCCGGGTGTGCCCCACCCAGGCCCTTCCGTCTCGTCCGAGCCGCTGGCGGCGGTCGCGATACCGAAGTCCACCAGCTTGACCTGCCCCCAGCCGTCAACGAGGATGTTTCCAGGCTTCACGTCGCGGTGCACGATCCCGGCACCATCACTCTGGGATTCGTGCTGGTGGGCATGGTCGAGCGCTTCGCAGACCTGCTGGAGGATGTCCAGCGAAGCGGCAGGTGGAATGCTCTGATGTCGCCGGAGCAGCTGTCGGAGGGAGGCCCCCTCCACCCGTTCCATGGCCACGAATGCGCGGCCGTCCTCTTCGCCGACGTCGTAGACCTGGGCGATGTGTGGATGGTGCAGGCGTGCCACCAGCCGGGCTTCTCGCAACAGCAGCCGTGCCTGGTCGCGGCGATGCGGCCGCAGGACCTTCAGGGCGACGGGCTTGCGGAAACCGGCAGGGCCGATCAGCTCGGCGGAGAACACCCGAGCGGTCCCGCCCTGCCCCAGCACGCGCAGGAGCTCATAGCGGCCCCACCGGAGGGGTCCCCGTTGTCCGGTGAACTCGTCCAGGTCTGGCGGAACCTCAGCCAGTCCGCCCTCCCTGCCGCGGCGCCGACCGATGGTAGCGCACGACTTCGACGTCCGGGTGTCGCGCATGGAAGGCGGCGCTTGGGGGATGTGGTGCAGCCCTCGGGTAGGGTGTCGGCATGGCTCTTGTGATGCCCATCGGGATCTGGGTTGTGAGCGTCGGCGCCGCCGTCGCCCTGTGCTTTGTGCCCCTCTTCGACCTGCTGGGTCTGGAGTCCGCTCTCGTGATGGGAGTCGTCCTCGGCATCGGCTCGGCCCTGCGGACGGACCATGCGTTCGCGACGGGCCGTGTGGGGCGTCCGCTGGATCCCTCACGGGGTGGCCCTCCCTCGGGCGACTTCTTTCGCCTGCTGGCAGGGCATCTGGCATTGCTCGTTCCCACCGCGGGTGTCCTCGGCCTCAACGCCCTTCGCGTGCCCAACTGCGATCCGGTCCAGGGACTGGTCTTCTGGGGTGTCATCCCCGCAGTCTCCATTGTGGTCGGTCACTCCCTGGCGTGGCTCGCAGGTGCATGGGCGGCCCGCCGGTCTCTCCGACTCCTGATCGTCGCCGGGATCGTCTTCGCCGACGTGGCCTGGTTCGGATGGCGTCTCGCCTGGGAGCCGTCGATCATGGGGTACACCCTGCTGCTGGGATGGTTCCCGGGGTCGCTCTACGACGAGGCTGTGCAGGTGACGCCGGCCCTGCTGTGGTACCGGCTGCTATGCCTCCTCGGCGCCGGAATCGTCGTGTTGGGTGTGGAGCTGATCTGGCGCCGTCGCGCGGGTCATCGGTTGTCTCCGTGGGCCTGGGGTCTGGGTGCGGTGGTCAGTGTGTTTTCCGGAGCCTGGTTGGCCCGAGGGGCCATGGGCATCCACCTGGACAAGGCGGATGTGGTCGATGAACTGGGCGGAACCGTCGAGACCGAACACTTCTTCATCCACTATGATCCTCGGCGGATCGACGCCCAGCGGCTGCCGGAACTCATCGAGGATCATGAGTACCGGTATGCGGAGATGAAGGCGTTCACCGGCGAAGACCCGGTGGCGTGGAAGGGGCGCAAGCTGACGAGCTTCGTGTATCCGGACCGGGACACCCAGTACCGTCTGATGGGCTCCCGGCGGACGCTCGTGGCTCGACCCTGGACCCACGAGATGCACGTTCGTTGGGATCGGATCGGAGAGCCGGTACTTGCCCATGAACTCGCCCATCTGTTCAGTGCCCCCTTCGGAGCAGGTCCGGGACGCCTTGCCACACGGGGAGGTGCGGTCCTCGTTGATCTGGGCATGGTCGAGGGGTTCGCGACCGCTGCGGATTGGGCACCGGGCAGTCTCACGCCGCACGAGTCCGTGGCGGCGATGCGGCGGCTTGGAATCGCACCCGACCTTCGGGAGATCTTCCGTCCGGACGGGTTCTGGTCCCAGCCTTCCGGGAAGGCCTACACGATGATGGGATCGTTCGCACGGTGGCTGATCGAGACCGAAGGAATCGTAAGGTTCAAAAGAGTCTATGGCGGGGCAGACTGGGTGTCGGTCTATGGCCGCCCCGTGACCGTGCTGGTCGGAGAGTGGGAGACCTGGATCGACGCTCTCCACGTCTCGGGGGAGGCCCT
>JAYYRS010000369.1:0-6565 GCA_036126975.1 Myxococcota bacterium | reverse complement strand
TCCTCGGACTCCAGGCCCGGCATCAGCTGGACCGCACTGCATGGCGCAAAGTGGGCAATGAGGGCTGGGTTCTCGACGGGCTCGCTGTCGGTGAGATGCTGCGGGAACGGTTCGGCGCCACCGGCACCACGCTCGCCATCTCGCCCGCCGGCGCCGTGCCCTATGCATGGAAGGGGCCGACCATCGACATGCTGGGACTCAACGACGCCCACATCGCCCGGCGCGCGCCCGACGACGCGGACCGCGCCTGGATCGGACACGCCCACGGCGACGGAGCCTACGTGCTCGCACGGCGGCCGGGCATCCTGCTCTTCTGTGGCCCGCGGGGAGGCAGCGCGACCTGCTTCCGCTCGGAAGAAGAGCTTCGCGCCCTTCCAGCGTTCCAGCGCGACTACCGCATCGTCGCACTGGAGGCGGAGGGGGGAATTCCTGTCAATCTCTGGGTGGACATGGCCAACGATGCCGTCGCCCGGGCGGCTGGCGCCACCATGGAATGAGCCGGGCCGAGACCATCGCGGCTCAGCGCCTGGGCGATTCCAGCTTCTCGTCGAAGCCGACCGTCAGGGGGAATACCCAGACCCGCAGCCCCGCCGTGCCCCGGATGCGCAGGTCCAGCCTGCCGGACGTCAAGGCCTTCGCTCCTGCCGACATCGCCGTGCTCGCATCCAGCGTGACGGGGATCGCGACCTCGACCGGTTCGCCCTTTCGCAGCACGACCGCTTCATAGTCCCTCTCCGTCTCCGTCAGAACGACATTCCCGATCAGGAGTTCGTACTGCAGGTTGCGGAGCGTGATGGGCAGCCCCTTCAGGCGCTCCGCCTCGATGATCAGGTCGAATGAGCCACCACCGAAGCCGAGCTGGAGGTCTTTCACGCCGACAGGCGTGAGCTTCAGGGGCTCGCTCCCCGCATGCACGGGGCCGGTGGTCGCGGCAGCGAGCGTGAGGGCAGGCAGAAGGCGCAGCATCATCGACGTCTCCTCGGCGAATCCTCGGGCCGGGCCGAGGTCGGGTCCTCGGGCCAGGCGTGCTTGGGGTACCGACCCCGGAGTTCCTTCCGAACGTCTGCGTAGCTCCCCGCCCAGAATCCGGCGAGGTCGGCGGTGACCTGTGCCGGTCGGTTGTTGGGAGCAAGCAGGTGCAAGACCACGGTCTCGCCCGCGATTCTGGGGCTCTGGGTGCAGCCGAACATCTGCTGGATGCGCGCGCGCACGACCGGTGGCTGGTCCGGTGCTCCGTATGCAACTGCAGCCGTGCGGCCCGTGGGGAGGGTGAGGCGCGCGGGGGCCAGGCGATCGAGCGCCTGCTGCTGCTTCCAGTCGAGGCGACTGCGCAGCGCCCGTGGGAGGTCAAGCGCCCGAAGCTGGCGGAGGCTGTGCAGTCCCTCGCAGAGTTCAGGCAGCAGGGCGCACAGATCGGACAGGTCCGGCAGCATCAGATCGGGTCGGACCCGGCGGAGGAACGCGACGCGGGCCTGCAGCGCAAGGGCGTCGTCGGAGGGCGCGAGGCACCGGTCGGGATCTCGCGCCGCGTGTTCGGCGAGCAGGCGCGCTGCCGCGACGGGATCCGGCTTGCCATCGGCCGGAGCGCTTCGCAGCACGAGCGAACCAAAGCGCTGGATCCGTCGCGCAACCACGCTGCCGCGATCGCTGTCCCAAACCACCTCGACCGACTCCGTCGCTGGAAGCCGGGCCGGGTCCAGGGGTGCCGCGAGTCGGATCAGCGCCTCGCTGCCCCGGCCCTGCCCCTCCAGTCCGATGGCGATGAGACACGCAGGTGCAGACCCGGCACCGTGAAGAGGGAGCTGCGCACCCGAGCCCCCGGCCAGCTGGTACCGCCGCCCCTGCCCCGCGCGGCGGATCCCGACCCTGTCCGGGAACCCACGGACCAGCGCATCAAGCACGGCGGGGTCGGCGGGGTCACCCGCGCGGCTCCCACCCACCGCGCGCATGAGCTGATCTCGCACCGCTCGGACCCGTGCGAGGGCGCGCGGGTCGGCCCCGGCGCTGGCACCGTCCAGCCGGGCGAGCCGCCCCAGCAGATCATCTTCCGACGCCGCGCGCAGTCCCCCGCGGTCCCGCGCCCAGGGATCGGGCTCGGTGGCGAGCGCCGCCGCCCCGGCCGCGGCCCGCAGACACCCCGCGGCATCGCCAGCCAGGACGACCCTCCCGAGGCGCGGATGGACGGGAAGCGACGCCAGCTCACGGCCCAGTGGCGTCAGCACACCCTCCTGGACGGCCCCGAGCTGTACCAGAAGCCCCATGGCCCGGGCCGCGGCGGCAGGTGGCGGAGACTCGAACCAGCGGAATTCGTCGGGGTCCCTCCCCCAGGCAAGGATCTCGAGGACAAGCGACGCGAGATCCGAACGCTGGATGTCCGGCACGCGGAATTCCGGCCGGAGGTTGTGGTCGTTGATGGTCCACATCCGGTGGCATCGGCCCGGGCCGGTCCGGCCTGCACGTCCGGCGCGCTGGTCGGCCGCTGCACGAGATATCGGGCGGGTCTCGAGCCGCGTGAGCCCAGTCGCGACATCGTGAACGGGAACGCGTGCAAGCCCGCTGTCGATGACCACGCGCACCCCGTCGAGCGTGACCGATGTCTCCGCGAGGTTCGTCGAGAGTACGACCTTGCGACGGGCGGAGGGTGCCAGGGCGCGGTCCTGCGCTGCCGGAGGGAGCCGACCATGCAGCGGCAGGACATCGACCCCTGCAACCGGTCCCAGCGCCTCCGCAGACCACCGGATCTCCCTCACGCCCGGTAGGAAGACCAGCACGTGGCCATCGTCCTCTGATGCGAGCGTCGACCGCACCGCTGCAGCCACCCGCGCACCCAGCCTCCGATCGTCCGGCCGCTCCTGGTAGTCGACGTCCACCGGGAAGGTCCGGCCCTCCGCCCGCACCACGGGGGTCAAAGGACCCAGAAACGTCTGCAGCGGCCCAGGGTCAAGGGTCGCCGACATCACCACCAGCTTCAGGTCCTCCCTCGCCTCCCGGATGATCTCCACCAGCAACGCGAGCGCCAGGTCTGTATGGATGCTCCGTTCGTGGACCTCGTCGAGCACGACGACCCCGACGCCTGTCAGGAACGGATCGGCCTGGATGCGGCGCGTCAGCAAGCCCTCTGTGAGCACCTCGAGCCGGGTCTCCCGGGACGTCTTCCGTTCGAAACGCACGGAATAGCCGACCTCTGCTCCCACCCGCGAACCGCGCTCCCACGCGATGCGGCGCGCCACGAGTCGGGCTGCCGCCCGACGGGGCTGCAGCAGGAGGACCTTGCCGTCCGCGACCCCCGCATCGAGCAGGGCGGGCGGCACCCGGGTCGTCTTGCCCGAGCCGGGAGGGGCGGTCACGATCACCGCCGGCCCGGCTTGCAGCGAGCGCACGACCTGCGGGAGCACGGCGTCGACCGGAAGCGGGGCGCGCCGCCCTGGGTGGGACCCGCGTTCGGTCACATGTTGCGCCGGTACTGACCGCCGACCGCATACAGCGCGGTCGAAATGTCCGTCAGCGTACAGACCTTCGTCGCCTCCATCAGCGCCTCGAAGATGTTTCCGCCGGACAGGGCCGCTGCCTGCACGGCCTCGAGGGCCGGACCCGACCGCTCCGCATTGCGCGCCTGGAACGCGCGGCGCGCCTTGATGGCGGCGTCCTTCTCGCCGGTGGTCGACCGGATGACCTCCGCGGGGATGATCGTCGGGCTGCCCTTGGCATCCAGGAAGGTATTGACGCCGATGATCGGCAGCTCGCCGGTGTGCTTCAGAGTCTCGTAGTGAAGGGACTCCTCCTGGATCCTGGACCGCTGGTACATCCGCTCCATGGCCCCCAGCACGCCGCCCCGGTCGGAGATGCGCCTGAACTCCTGGAGGACCGCTTGTTCAACGAGGTCCGTCAGCTGCTCGATGGCGAAGGAACCCTGGACGGGATTCTCGTTCTTGGAGAGACCCAGCTCCTTGTTGATGACGAGCTGGATGGCGAGCGCCCGGCGGACGGACTCCTCCGTTGGCGTCGTGATGGCCTCATCGTAGGCGTTCGTGTGCAGCGAGTTGCAGTTGTCGTTGAGTGCATAGAGCGCCTGCAGCGTCGTCCGGATGTCGTTGAACGCGATCTCCTGGGCGTGCAGGGAGCGACCGCTGGTCTGGATGTGGTACTTCAGCTTCTGGCTGCGGGGACCGGCGCCGTACAGATGCTTCATGGCCTTCGCCCAGATCCGCCGCGCGACGCGACCGATGACGGCATACTCGGGGTCCATGCCGTTGCTGAAGAAGAAGCTGAGGTTCGGGGCGAAGTCATCCACGTCCATGCCGCGCGCGCGGTAGTACTCGACGAACGTGAAACCGTTGGCCAGCGTGAAGGCGAGCTGGGAGATGGGGTTCGCACCTGCCTCGGCGATGTGGTAGCCGCTGATGCTCACCGAGTAGAAGTTCCGCACCCCGGTATCGATGAAGTACTGCTGGATGTCGCCCATCATGCGCAGGGCGAACTCGGTGCTGAAGATGCAGGTGTTCTGCGCCTGATCCTCCTTGAGGATGTCCGCCTGGACCGTTCCGCGCACGGCCTTGAGGGTACGCGCCTTGATGTCCGCGTAGACGTCCGCGGGCAGGACCTCGTCACCAGACATGCCCAGCAGCATGAGCCCGAGGCCATCGTTTCCCTCGGGGAGCTCTCCGACATAGGTCGGCCGCGCCTGACCCAGCGCCGCGTACTTCGCGGCGATCATGGCCTCCACAGACTCGACGAGACCCGTCTGCCGGATATACTTCTCGCACTGCAGGTCGACCGCGGCGTTGAGGAAGAATCCCAGCACCATCGGCGCCGGACCGTTGATGGTCATCGAGACGCTGGTGGCCTTGTCGCACAGGTCGAAGCCGCTGTAGAGCTTCTTCGCATCATCCACGGTGGCGACCGAGACGCCGGAGTTGCCCACCTTGCCGTAGATGTCCGGTCGGGGGTCCGGGTCCTGCCCGTAGAGGGTCACCGAGTCAAAGGCCGTGCTCAGTCGCTTGGCGGGCAGACCCTTGGATACGTAGTGGAAGCGCTTGTTGGTGCGCTCCGCCCCCCCCTCCCCCGCGAACATGCGCGCCGGGTCCTCACCCTGGCGTTTGAGGGGAAACACACCCGCCGCATAGGGAAACGCTCCAGGCACGTTCTCGGACATCATCCATGCCAGCACGTCGCCCCAGCCCGTGTACCGGGGCAGCGCGACGCGCGGCAGCCGGGTGCCCGAGAGGCTGGTGGTCGTGAGGGGCTGCTCGATGGTCCGACCCCGCACGGTGTAGCTGTACGTGTCGCGGCTGTACCGATCGACGAGCGCCGGCCAGGAAGCCAGCAGCGCGCGCGCCTCATGGTGGAGGGTCTCGCGCAGCGCCGCGTACTGCTCAACCAGCACCGCGGTCGTCGCATCGTCGCCCTCGACCGCCGGCAGTGGCCCAGCCGGGACCTCCGGCGCCAGCGGAGCGAGCCCCGCCTGGGCGCGCAGCACACCGACCGACCCTGCGAGCGCGTCGAGCGCACGCGCGATGTCGGCCTGCGCGGCGGTGTCCCGTGCGTATCGGTCGATCGAGTCTGCAATCTCTGCGAGATACCGCGATCGCTCGGGCGGCAGGATGGCCGCCTTGCCCGGCGGCTCCGTCGGTCTGCCAAGACCAGACCGGAGGTCGGCGCCGGTCTTGTCGACCAGGGCATCCATCAGACGCAGATAGAGACGCGTGACGCCGGCGTCGGCGAACTGGGACGCAATGGTGCCCTCGATGGGAAGGTCGGTGGCGTCCCACAGCTGGCGGTTGCGCCGGAACTGCTTGCGGACGTCCCGCAGCGCGTCCTCGGAGCCCCGCTTGTCGAACTTGTTGATCGCGATGACGTCGGCGTAATCCAGCATATCGATCTTCTCGAGCTGGGTGGCGGCCCCGTACTCGCTGGTCATCACGTAGAGAGAGGCATCGCAGTGGTCGACAATCTCGGTGTCCGACTGACCGATGCCCGAGGTCTCGACGATGACGAGATCGAAGCCGGCGGCCTTGCAGATCTCGATCGCGTCCGCCACGTGGGCCGACATGGCGAGGTTGGCCTGCCGGGTCGCGAGTGAGCGCATGTAGACCCGCGGATGGTCCACGCTGTTCATCCGGATGCGGTCGCCGAGCAGTGCCCCCCCGGTGCGTCGCTTCGACGGGTCGATGCTGAGGATGGCGACATGCCTGTCCGGCTGCCCGGAGGCACCCCCGGCGTCGTTGACGAAACGCCGCACCAGTTCGTCGACCAGTGAGGACTTCCCTGCGCCGCCCGTGCCCGTGATGCCCAGCACCGGGATGACGCGCCCGCCCTGCCGGGCCTTCACGGTCTCAACCACCTCGGCCCGGGCCTCGGGGAGGGTCTCGCAGATGGTGATCAGCGCGGCGATGGCCTGCGCATCCTTCTCGAGTGCGCGTTCGTACAGCGAGGGATCCACGGGGAGCGTCCGACGCGCAAAGTCACATCGCCCGACGAGGTCATCGATCATCCCCTGCAGTCCCATGCTGCGGCCGTCGTCTGGCGAGTAGAGACGGTCCACGCCGTAGGCATGCAGCTCCTCGAT